>VXNE01000105.1 GCA_009840715.1 Gammaproteobacteria bacterium | reverse complement strand
GAGCGCCGTCAACGCTTCCGCAGACAGGGCGCCCGTGGCATCCGGCGCGACGCCCTCGACCACGACGAAGCCGCTGCGTTCGAGGGCGTCCGCGAGCGTGCCGTCCTCATCGAACGGAGTCGGGCCCCGCGGGACAACGATGTCGAGATGGGCGTAGACGCGGCGGTTGCCGCGCTGGACCGCGTAGAACGCGACGAGTTGCGGCTGCCCTTCCACGCGGACCGGGGCAGCGAGATAGAACTGGTTGCGGTTCGGGGCAGCGAGTTCCGCCACCCCGAACACGTGGTTCGCCCAGATCGTGCTGCGGCCGCAGTCCGGCCCCCGGCACGAGAACACGATCCCGGGGCTGATCGCGGCGATGCGTTGCTCGTAGTGGGCGATCACGTCGTCGAGCCGGGCGCCGTCCGGGATCCGGTACGTCACGCGGGCGAGCGGTCCTTCCACCCGGACGGCTTCCACCCGCACGTCCCGGCTGATCCTGTCCACCGGCGCCGTGATGAACTCGTAGGGCTCGTCCGCACCGCGTTCGGTGTACTCGACGATCCAGGACCGCGGGAACCGCTCGATCCCGGACGGGTCGGCGGCGCCGGACACGTCCTCGGCCCCGTGGGAAGCAAGTCCGAAGGCGACCAGGCCGGCCCCGCGCGCAGCAGTGGTCAGCGTCCGCAACACTATGCGCTACTCCAGGTTTCCGGGCTCGCGAACTCGACGTCCACCATCTGTTCGCTGGTCATCAGGTCGTTCACCACCTGGCCAATGCCATACCCCTCATACAACACCCGGTGCAATCCCTCCACAAGGGGCATGTAGACCCCGAGTTCCGTGGTCTTGGCGCGAATCACGCGCAGGGTGTTGACTCCTTCGGCGAGCCTGCCGAGCTGCTCCATGGCCTCCTCGAGCGTATTTCCCTTGCCGACCCGGAACCCGAGCTGGAAGTTGCGGCTGAGCGGGGAGGTGCACGTCACCATGAGATCCCCCACACCCGCGAGCCCCAGGAACGTGAAGGGATTGGCGCCGAGGGACACCGCGAAGCGGCTCATCTCCGCGAGGCTCCGGGTGATCAGCATCGCCACCGTGTTCTGGCCGACCTCGAGCGCGGCGGCCATACCGCAGATGATCGCGTAGACGTTCTTCAGCGCCCCTCCGAGCTCCACGCCGTAGACGTCGTCGCTGGAGTAGACCCGCAGCGTCGGGCTCGCGAGTACCCGCTGCACCGCCGCTCTCAGGTCCGGGGAGCGGCTTGCCACCACGGTGCCGGTAAAGTGGGCGCCGGCGATCTCTTCCGCCAGGTTGGGCCCGCTGATCACGCCCGTCCCGCATTCCGGCAGCAGTTCGTCAAGGATCTGGCTCATCAGCCGAAAACCGTCGGACTCGACCCCCTTCGTGCCGCTGACCGCGAACGCGCCGGGCTTCGCGTGCCCGGCGATGTCCCGGGTCACCTGCCGGAACGAGGCGCTCGGGACCGTGACGAACAGGACGTCCGCCGCTCCCACGGCCTCGGCGAGGTCGCCGCTCGGGACCACGTTGTCGTCGAGGGGATGTCCCTTCAGGTAGCGCCGGTTCTCGCGGTGCGCGCGCATGTCCTTGAGCTGCGCGGGATCGCGCATCCACAGGCAGGCCGGAAAGCCGTTCTTCGCGACGATGTTCGCGATGGCCGTGCCGAAGTTGCCGGCGCCGACGATGGCTACCTTCACGCGGCCCTCCCCCGTGCGTGGGCGGCGTATGGTAGCAAACCAACTCCCGGTCCAAGCCAGGCAAGGCGCCCCGGTAGCGGGGCCGTCCCCGGTCAGGTACCGGCGAGTTCCAGCAGCAGCCGGTTGACCCGGCGCACGTAGTCACCCGGATCGTTGAGCGCCTGGCCCTCGGCGAGGCTCGCCTGGTCGAACAGCACCTTGACGAGATCCGCGAAGCGGTCCCCGTCGGACTCGCCGTCGAGCTTCTCCACCAGGGGATGCCCGGGGTTGATCTCGAAGTGCGGCTTGCTCTCCGGGAGCGCCTGGCCGGTCGCTTCCATGATGCGCCGCATCTGCGCCCCCACATCGCCTTCGCCGAGCACGAGGCACGCCGGCGAGTCCGTCAGCCGCACGGAGCGCCGCACGCTCTCGACACGGCCCTCGAGGACCTCGGCGATGCGCTTGCAGAGCGCGTCGTCCGCGCCCTCCTCGTCCTCGGGGACGCCTCCCGGAAGGTCGAGGTCGCCGCGCGAGACGTCCGCGAGGGGCTTGCCGTCGAACTCCTGGACGAAGGACATGAACCACTCGTCGATGCGGTCCGACAGCAGCAGGACCTCGATGTTCCGCTGCCGGAACACCTCGAGGTGCGGGCTCTGGCGGGCCGCCGGCAGACTGTCCGCGACGAGGTAGTAGATGCTCTTCTGGTCGTCCCGCATGCGGCCGACGTAGTCCTCGAGCGATACCCGCTGGGCGCTCTCCTCGTCGGCGGTGGTGGTGAACCGGAGCAGCTTCATCACCGCTTCGCGGTTCGTGAAGTCCTCGGCGACGCCCTCCTTCAGGACCTGGCCGAACTCATCCCAGAACGTCGCGTAGTCGTCGCCCTCGAGCTTCGACAGCATGTCGAGGACGCGTTTCGAGAGCGCGCTGCGGATCGTCCTGACCGAGGCGTCTTCCTGCAGGATCTCGCGGGACACGTTCAGCGGCAGGTCGTTGCTGTCGACGATGCCCCGCACGAAGCGCAGGTAGAGCGGCAGGAACTGCTCGGCCTCGTCCATGATGAACACGCGCTGCACGTAGAGCTTGAGGCCCCGCGGAGACTCCCGGTTCCACAGGTCGAACGGCGCGCGGCGCGGCACGAACAGGAGGCTCGTGTACTCGAGCTTGCCCTCGACCCGGTTGTGGCTCCAGGCGAGCGGGTCCTCGAAGTCGTGGGAGACGTGCTTGTAGAACTCCTTGTACTCGTCGTCGCCGACGTCGCTGCGGGACCGGGTCCACAGGGCGGTCGCGGCGTTGACGGTCTCGTCTTACGGCGCCGCGTCGTCGTCGCCGTCCGCGGCCTCGCCCGCCATGACCACCGGCACGGCGATGTGGTCCGAGTATTTGCGCACGACGCTGCGCAGCCGGAACGCCTCGGCGAAGTCGTGGGCATCGCTCTTCAGTTGCAGCACGACACGCGTGCCGCGCTCGGCCTCCGCCTCCTCCACCGTGAACTCGTCCTCGCCGCGGGAACTCCAGCGCGTGCCCGTCTCCGTGCCCGCCTTGCGGGTCAGCACCGTCACCTCGTCAGCGACCATGAACGCGCTGTAGAAGCCGACGCCGAACTGCCCGATGAGCTGCGCGTCCTTCTGCTGGTCCCCGGTGAGCGAACCGAAGAACTCCGCCGTCCCCGACCGCGCGATCGTGCCGAGGTTCTCGACGACCTCCTCGCGGGTCATGCCGATGCCGTTGTCCGCCACGCAGAGGGTCTTCTCGTCGGCATCGAAGGCGATGCGGATGCGCAGTTCGGGGTCGTCGCCGAGCAGGCCGTCGTCCGAGAGCGCGGCGAAGCGCAGCCGGTCGATCGCGTCCGACGCGTTCGAGATGAGCTCGCGCAGGAAGATCTCGCGGTTCGAGTACAGGGAGTGCACCATGAGGTGCAGCAGTTGCCTGGCTTCGGTCTGGAAGCCAAGGGTTTCGGCGGCCATGTCGGTGTGGGTCGGTCCCGCGTCCGTCAACGTCCGCTAGATTGTGCCGGCCGCGTCCCGTTTCAAGGCTGCGGGGTCTCGGTCGCTGGCAGCGCCGGGGTGACCCACCACGCGTAGCCCTCGGCCAGGCGTGCGAACTCCGACCAGAGGTCCGACCCCGACCAGATGTCGGGAAACCGGGTCACGTCATCGGCCTGGTCGGGGACCAGTCCTGGCAATGAGTCGGGGAAGGTCTGGAAGTGGATGATGAAGATCACGCGCCGGATCTCTCCGTAGTCCGTCGCGGAGTACAAATGCAGTCGGCCTCCGAAAAGCTCGGCAGCGCCCCGCACCTGCAGTTCGATGTTCCGGGAGATCGCGTCGTAGTGTTCCCGGCGCACATCCACCAGATTGACACCGTAGTAGGGTGGCTCCAGCGCCGGCATCTCCCGGGCAAAACGCTCGCCCCACCGAGGCGCCTCCGGGCCGATCTGCGGAAGGGGCTGGAAAGCCGACCGAAACTCTCGATGGTCCACAGAACGCCCTACCAGCCGGTCACCTCCGCCAACGCCTCCCCGATCTCCGCAAGACTGCGCACGGTGCGGACGCCGGCGGCCTCGAGCGCCGCGAACTTCTCTTCCGCGGTGCCGCGCCCCCCGGCGATGATGGCGCCGGCGTGCCCCATCCGCTTGCCGGGCGGCGCCGTCACCCCGGCGATGTAGGCCACGACGGGCTTCGACACGTGTTCGGCGATGTACGCCGCTGCCTCTTCCTCGGCCGTGCCGCCGATCTCGCCTACCATGACGATGGCCTCGGTGTCCGCGTCCCCTTCGAACAGTTCCAGGATGTCGACGAACTGGCTCCCCGGAATGGGGTCCCCGCCGATGCCGACGCAGGTCGACTGCCCGAAGCCCTGGTCCGTGGTCTGCTGTACGGCCTCGTACGTCAGCGTGCCCGAGCGGGACACGACGCCAACGCGCCCCGGGAGATGGATGTCGGCGGGCATGATGCCGATCTTGCAGGCGCCGGGGGTGATGACGCCGGGACAGTTGGGGCCGATGAGCCGTGCATCCGTCAGGTCGAGCCGGGCCTTGACCGCGAGCATGTCGAGGGTCGGTATGCCTTCCGTGATGCAGACAATCAGCTCGATCCCCGCATCGAGGGCTTCGAGGATGGAGTCCTTGCAGAACGGCGCCGGCACGTAGATCACCGACGCCGTGGCGCCGGTCTCTTCGACGGCCTGCCGGACGGTATCGAACACCGGCAGGCCGAGATGGATGGCGCCGCCCTTGCCCGGCGTGACGCCCCCGACCACGCGCGTTCCGTAGGCGATGGCCTGCTCGGAATGGAGGGTGCCCTGGGAACCGGTAAAGCCCTGCACGAGGACCCGGGTCTCCCGATCGACCAGCACGCTCATGGGGCACCTCCCGCCGCCCGGATGGCCTTCTGCGCCGCGTCGGCGAGGGAGTCCGCGGTCACGAGATCGAGGCCGCTGGCGGCGAGCTTCTCCGCACCGACGGCCGCGTTGTTGCCCTCGAAACGCACCACCACCGGGACGTTGACGCCCACTTCCGTGACCGCGCCGATGATGCCGTCGGCGATCGTGGCGCAGGACACGATGCCGCCGAATATGTTGATGAGCACCGCCTTCACGTTCTCGTCCGACAGGATGATCCGGAACGCCTCGCCGACGGCCTCCTTCGTGGCGCCGCCGCCGACGTCCAGGAAGTTCGCCGGCGTGCCGCCGTAGAGCTGCGCGAGGTCCATCGTACCCATGGCGAGGCCCGCGCCGTTGACCATGCAGCCGATGTTGCCGTCGAGGGCCACGTAGTTGAGGCCGAACTCGTCCGCCCGGGCCTCGCGCGGGTCCTCCTGGGTCGCGTCGCGCATCCCGGCCAGGTCCCGCTGGCGGTACAGCGCGTTGTTGTCGATGTTCATCTTCGCATCGAGGCAGTGGATGTGGCCTTCCCCGGTCACGACGAGAGGGTTGATCTCGACCAAGGAGCAGTCCAGTTCATGGAAGAGCTTCACGAGCTTGACGAACACGTCCGTGAACTCCCGCACCTGGGCGCCCGACAGGCCCAGCCGGAAGGCCATCTCGCGCCCCTGGTGCGGCTGCGCGCCCACGTACGGGTCGATGGCGGCGCGCAGGATCTTCTCCGGAGTGTCCCGGGCGACCTGTTCGATCTCGACGCCCCCTTCCGCGGACGCCATGACGACCACCCTTCTGGATGCGCGGTCGACGACCACACCGAGGTAGAGCTCGGTCGCGATCTCCGTGCAGCGCTCGACATAGACCTTGCCGACCGGCTGTCCTTCCGCATCGGTCTGGGCCGTCACCAGGTTGCGCCCCAGAAACTCCTCGGCGAACGCCCGCACTTCGCCCTCCGAGTCGACGAGGCGGACACCGCCGGCCTTCCCCCGTCCGCCCGCGTGGACCTGCACCTTGCAGACCCAGCGGTCGCCGCCGATCTCGCGGGCCGCGGCCACCGCCGCCTCGGGCGTGTCCGCAGCGTGGCCCTCCGACACCGGCAGTCCGTACCGCGCGAAGAGTTCCTTCGCCTGGTATTCGTGCAGATTCATGCGTTCTCCTCAATGCGGGACGCGGCGGGTTGTCCTGCCGCCGGGATCAGGCGCGCTTCCGGTTCACCATGTGGATCGCCCGGCCCCCGACGCCGAGCGCCGCCTCGTGCACGGCTTCCGCCAGCGTCGGGTGCGCGAACATCGTGAGCCCGAGGTCCTCGGCGCTCGCGTCGAACTCCATCGCGATCACCGCCTGGGCGATGAGTTCGGAGGCCTGCGGCCCGAATACGTGGACGCCGAGCACGCGGTCGGTCTCCGCGTCCGCGACGATCTTGACGATGCCCTCCGCGTCGTTCGCCGCCAGGGCGCGGCCGTTCGCCCCGAAGGAGAACGTACCGGTGCGGTAGTTCTCGCCGTCGGCCTTCAGGGACTGTTCGGTCTGGCCCACCCAGGCGATCTCGGGGTGGGTGTAGATGACGTTCGGAACGCAGTCGTAGTTCACCAGCGGTTTGTGCCCGGCGATGCGCTCGGCGACCATGACGCCTTCCTCCGAGCCCTTGTGGGCGAGCATCGGACCGCGCACGACATCGCCCACCGCGTAGACCTCGGGCGCGTCCGTCGCGCACAGGTCGTTGACGTACAGGAAGCCACGCTCGTCGAGGTTCACCCCGCTATCCGGCGCCAGCAGCCCCTCGGTGTAGGGGCGGCGTCCGACCGCCACGATGAGCCGGTCGAACTCGACCGTGTGCTCGTCGCTGGCATCCTGGTAGGTAACCGTCACGCCGTCCCCGGAAGGCTCCGCGCCCATGACCCGGCAGCCGAGACGGATGTCGAGCCCCTGCCGCGTGAACGCCCGCAGGGCATCCCTGGCGATGCGCTGGTCCGCCAGTGGCAGGAACTCGTCGAGGGCCTCCAGGATGACCGTCTCCGAACCGAGGCGCGACCAGACGCTGCCCAGTTCGAGGCCGATGGCCCCGGCGCCGATGACGCCGAGGCGTCCCGGCACGGCATCGAACTCGAGGGCGCCCGTGGAGTCCACCACGGTTCCGGGAACCAGGGGCGCCGGGTCGATGTCGATGGGCACGGAACCGGGCGCCAGGATGACGTGTTCCGCCTCGAGCACCGTCGGTTCGCCGTCGTGCGGCGTGTACTCGATGCGCCGGTTGCCGAGCAGTCGGCCGCTGCCGGCCAGCGCGGTCACGCCGTTGCCCTGGAAGAGAGCCCCCACCCCAGTCTCGTATAAACAAATTACGCTGCCGACGAAATTAAGAGTGTAGATCGGGGGGGGGGGCGTGTAA
>VXNE01000419.1 GCA_009840715.1 Gammaproteobacteria bacterium | reverse complement strand
CTCGCGCCCGGAACGACCTTCTTCGCGGCCGCCGTTCGAATGGCTGCGACCAACGCCCGGCGCGCCTCGACGCTCAGCCGTGGCTGGACGGATGGACGGGCCAACCCGCTCACCCCTGTCCGGCCCCCGGCTCCACGAGCAACTGTATGCTCGAAAAATCGAGCGCGCCGGCGTCGTTCACGCGGCGGTGCAACCGATAGAGGTTGCGCGCGAGCGATCCCATCGCCACCGGCGTGCCGGACTCGCTCGCGGCGTCGAGCGCGAGCTCCAGGTCCTTGATCATGAGATCCACGAGGAAGCCGCCCTCGTACCCGCGTGACGCCGGCACGCCCTCCATGACGCCCGGCCAGGGGTTGTAGACGTTGAGCGGCCAGTTGCCGCCGGACGAACGCTGCATGATGGCGGACAGCGTCGCCGGATCCAGTCCTTCGGCGGCGCCGAGCGCGAGCGCCTCCGCCGTGGCGGTCATCTGCGCGGCCAGCAGCATGTTGTTGCACACCTTGGCCGTCTGCCCCGCCCCCGGCTCGCCGGCGTGGAAGACGTTCGCCCCCATCTGTTCGAGCAGTGGCCGGACCCTGTCGAGGACGCCGCCGTCTCCGCCCACCATGAACGTCAGCGTGCCATTCTCCGCGCCGGCGGTGCCGCCCGACACCGGGGCGTCCAGCATGTCGATGCCGCGCTCCGCGGCCTCTGCCGCCACCGCCCGTGCGGTGGCCGGAGCGATCGTCGAGCAGTCGACCACCGTCGCGGCGGGGTCGATGACGTCCAGCAGGCATTCCTCCACGTAGAGTCCGTGCACGTGTTTGCTCGCCGGGAGCATGCTGACGACGACCTCCGCGTCGGCGACCGCCGCCTGGGCCGAACCCGCCGCCGCGGCGCCGGCGGCGACGCATGCCGCGACCAGGTCCGCCACCAGGTCGTGCGCGGCCACTTCGTGGCCCGCGGCGACGAGGTTCCTGGCCATCGGGCCACCCATGTTGCCGACGCCGATGAATCCGACTCTCATGTTCCGGTCCTCCCGAGATCGAACAGGGGATTGATCTCCCAGGGCGGTTCGAAGTGCGCCAGCACGTGGGCTTGCGCGCCGTCGTTCCGCCACTGCGGGGCGCCGTCCTTGTCCATGATCAGCGCGCGCACCCCTTCCGCGAAATCGTCGAACCGCGCGCAGCGGCTCGCGATCGTCATCTCCATCCGGAAGCAGTCCGCGAGGTCGAGGGCCGGCGCCCGGCGCAGTTGTTCGCAGACGATGCCGACGGTCGTCGGGCAGCCTCCCCGCATCGTCGCGAGCCCACGCGCATACCAGTCGCCGACGCCGGACAGCGTTTCCAGCGCGGCCCGCGCACTCGCGGCGCCGGCCGGAATCTCCGGCAGCGCCTCCGCGAGGACGGGGTCGGCCGCTTCCAGGTTCCCGGTCTCGAGCGACGGATCGGCGTCGAACGCGCGATCGGGGTCTCCGTTCGCAGCGACCAGCGCGGCCACGGGGTCGCAGTCGCTACCGGTGAAGTGCGTGCCGAGGCCCGCGTACAGGGCATCGGCCGCGTCCATGCGCGTGCCCGTGGCGCCCAGGAACAGCGCCAGGTGCGGCGGGAGCCCGCGCAGGATCCAGGTGGCGCCCGCGTCCGGGAACAGGCCGATCGTCACTTCCGGCATCGCGATCCGTGTCGTGGGCGTGACGACGCGGACGGCGGACGCGGAGTACAGGCCCAGCCCTCCGCCCATGACAAAGCCCCGGCCGAACGCAACGACGGTCTTCGGAAACGTGTGGATGCGGTAGTCGAGCCGGTATTCCGCCTCGAAGAACCGGTCCGGCGTGTCGTCGACGGTGGCCCCCGCCGCATGGTTCCTCACCATCGCCCGGTACAGGTCCTGGATGTCCCCACCGGCCGAGAACGCGCGCTCCCCCGCGCCCTGGAGGAGCACGCAGGCCATGTCCTCGCGGTCCGCCCACCGCACGAGTTGCGCATCGAGCGCATGCGCCATGGGAAGCGAGAGCGCGTTGAGCGTCTCCTCGGAATCGAGCGTTGCGACGCCCAGGCATCGCCCGGACGCGAGCGCAACCTCCTCGAACCGGATCCGGGCCGGGTTCGTCATCAGCCGTTGATCCAGCGCGGGGGCCGCTTCTCGAGGAAGGCGTTGACGCCCTCTTTCTGGTCCACGGTGTCGAAGAGATCGACGAACGCGTCGCGCTCGGGCCGATACGAGGCCGCGATGGAAGACGAGCGGCCAAGCTGGATCAGGCGCTTGGAGGACGCGACCGCCGGCGGGCTCTGGCCGGACACGCGCTCGGCGAGCGCGAGGGCCGTGTCGAGGGCGCCGCCCGTGTCGACCACCTCTTCCACCAGGCCGATCCGGGCCGCCGTGTCGGCGTCGACGCGCTCCCCGCACAGGATCATGCGTTTCGCCCATCCTTCGCCGACCAGCCAGGCGAGGTTCTGCGTGCCGCCGCCGCATGGCAGGAGGCCCACGGACGCCTCCGGCAGCGCCATGGACGCCTGGCGCTCCGCGATGCGGATGTCGCAGGCCATGGCGCATTCCAGGCCCCCGCCCATGGCGTAGCCGTTGATCGCGGCGATGGTCACCCCGCGGAAGGCGGCGAGACGCTCGAACGCCCGTCCGAACGCCGCAGCCATTTCGGCGGCGACGGCCTTCTCACCCGCCGCGAACACCTTGAGGTCGGCACCCGCCGAGAAGAACCGCTCGCCGGCGCCGGTGACCACGATCGCGTAGACGTCCCGGTCGGCCTCGCAGTCGTCCACCAGGTCGGTGAGGGCAGCCAGGTTGTCCTGGTCCCAGGTATTGGCCGGCGGGTTGTCGATGGTCAGGAGCACGGTACGCCCGCGCACCTCGGCCCGCAGCTTGGCGGATTTCGATTCGATGGTCATGGCGGGACTCCTTGTCTGCGCCTCGTGTTGTGTCTTGCGCGCCGTCGGCCCGCGTGCGCCGCGATCAGACCAGTTCGACGGCCTGCTCCATCAGCAGCCGGCGGGAGATGATGACGCGCATCACCTCGTTGGTGCCTTCGAGGATCTGGTGCACGCGGGTGTCGCGCACGTGGCGTTCGAGCGGAAACTCCCTGAGATATCCGTACCCGCCGTGGAGCTGCAGCGCCTGGTTGCAGATGTCGAAGCCCGCGTCGGTGGCGAAGCGCTTGGCCATCGCGCAGTACATCGTCGCCTCCGGATCGCCGTGGTCGAGCTTCCACGCGGCCATGCGCACCATGTTGCGCGCCGCCACGAGGTCCGTCGCCATGTCCGCGAGCCGGAACTGCAGCCCCTGGAAGCTCGCGAGCGCCTGGCCGAACTGGCGGCGTTCCCGCAGGTACGACGACGCCGCGTCGAACGCCGCCTGGGCGGTGCCCACCGAGCAGGTCGCGATATTGATGCGGCCGCCGTCGAGGCCCCGCATGGCGATCTTGAACCCTTCCCCCTCGGTGCCCAGCCGGTACGCGGAAGGCACCTCCACATCGTCGAAGACGATCTGCCGCGTCGGCTGGCTGTTCCATCCCATCTTGGCTTCCTTGCGCCCGAAGGACACGCCCGGGCTGTCCGCGGGCACGGCGAAGCTGCAGATGCCTCCCGCGCCTTCGTGCACGCCCGAGCGGTCGGACAGCCGCGCCATGACGACGAGCACGTCCGTGTCCCCGCCGCCCGAGATGAACGCCTTCGTCCCGGTCATCCGATAGCAGTCGCCGTCCTTGCGCGCAACGGTCCGAAGCGAGGCCGCGTCCGACCCGGCGTTCGGCTCGGTGAGGCAGTAGGACGCCAGCCGCTCACCCGCCACGAGCCCCGGTCCGAACGTCGTCTTCGCGTCCTCCGATCCGAACTCGGCGATCATCCAGAGCGCCATGTTGTGGATCGTGATGTACGCGGTGGTGGACGTGCAGCCGCGGGCGAGTTCCTCGAGGACGATGCTCGAGTCCAGCCGCGGCAGCCCCATGCCGCCGATGGCCTCTGGCGCGTAGAGCGCGCAGAACCCGAGCGCGCCAGCCCGCTCGATGGTGTCCCTCGGAAACACCTGTTCGGCGTCCCAGCGCGCTGCGTGGGGCGCGAACTCCCGGTCGCTGAACTCCCGCGCGGTGTCCCGGAAGGCGCGCTGGTCCGCCGTGAGGCCGAAGTCCATCAGCGCAGCCGGATCGTCATCTCGGGACCCTGCGAGGGGGCGTCCTGGAACCAGCGGGCGGTGACCGTCTTGGTTTCGGTGTAGAACTTCACGGCCTGCTTGCCGTAGGCGTGCTGGTCCCCGAAGAAGGACTGCTTCCACCCGGTGAACGAGAAGAACGGCAACGGCACGGGAATCGGGACGTTGATGCCGACCTGGCCCACGTCGATCTCGTGCTGGAAGCGCCGCGCCGCGGCCCCGCTCGCCGTGAAGATGGACGTGCCGTTCCCGTAGGGATTGGCGTTGACGAAGCGGATCGCCTCGTCGAGCGTGTCGACGGCGGACGTCACCAGCACGGGGCCGAAGATCTCGTCGCGGTAGATGGACATGTCCGGGGTGACGTCGGCGAACAGCGTCGGGCCCACCCAGTTGCCGTCCGGGTACCCCTCCACCCTGCAGTCGGAGCCGTCGAGGAGCAGCGCAGCGCCCTCGTCCCGGCCGCGGCCGATGTAGTCGAGGATGCGTGTCCTGGCCTGCGGCGTGATCTGCGGACCGTAGCCGGCCCCGTCGTCGTCCCACGCCCCCGGCCGGACCGCCGCCATGGCGTCGCGCAGTTCGGGCAGCCATTCCGCGCTCTCCCCGACGAACACCGCCGCGCTGATGGCCATGCAGCGCTGTCCCGCCGCCCCGCAGGAGGCGCCGACCAGGTTGGAGATCACCTGCTCGCGGTCCGCGTCCGGCATGACGACCATGTGGTTCTTGGCGCCGGCCATGGCCTGCACGCGCTTCAGGTTCTGCGTGCCCGTGCGGTAGACGTACTGCGCCACGGGCACGGAACCGACGAACGACACGGCCCGCACGTCCGGATGGGCAAGCAGGGCGTCGACCTGCTCCTTGCCGCCGTGCACGAGTTGCACCACCCCGGGCGGCGCGCCGGCCTCGACGAAGAGTTCGATGAGCCGGTTCGGCGTCATCGGGTCCTGTTCCGAGGGCTTCAGCACGAACGTGTTCCCGCAGGCGATGGCCAGGGGGAACATCCACAGCGGAATCATCGCGGGAAAGTTGAAAGGCGTGATGCCCGCGCAGACGCCGAGCGGCTGGACGATGCTGTACGTATCGATGTTGCGGGCGACGTTCTCCACGGTCTCGCCCATCATCAGGCTCGACACGTTGCAGGCGTACTCGACCACCTCGATGCCGCGCCAGACGTCGCCCTTCGCATCCGCGAAGGTCTTGCCCGTCTCAGCGGACACGATCTTCGCGATGTCGTCCTGGTAGCGCTTCAGGAGCGCCTGGTAGTTCATCATCAGCCGCGCCCGTTCCGGCGTCGGCGTCTCGCGCCAGGTCCCGAACGCCTCGAGGGCGCTCGCCACCGCGCGGTCGATCTCGTCCGGGGTCGCGAACGGTACTTCCGTGAGTACGTTCTGGGTGGCGGGGTCGGTCACCGCGAGCAGGTCGCCCGCGCTGTCCACGAACTCGCCGTCGATGAATAGCGGTAGTCCCACGATCGTCCTCCTCCGGTGTGCCTGTTTACTCCACGTCGAACCAGTCGATGGGCGCGTGCCCCCGCTGCACCAGGTACCGGTTCGCGCTGGAGAAATGCCGGCAGCCGAAGAACCCCCGGTTCGCCGACAGCGGCGACGGGTGGGGGGCCCGCAGCACCAGGTGACGGCGGGCGTCCACCATGGCGCCCTTGCGTTGAGCATAGCTCCCCCAGAGCATGAATACGACGCCCTCCCGCTCCCGGTCGATGACTTCCACGATCCGGTCCGTGAAGGTCTCCCAGCCCCGCCCCTGGTGCGAGTTGGCCCGGCCGCGCACCACGGTGAGGACGGCGTTCAGCAGCAGCACGCCCTGGCGCGCCCAGGACGCGAGACAGGCCTTGCCCTCGGGCACGCGGCCGCCAGCATGGCCTCCGGGTACGCCGTCGTCCGACATGTCGTCGTCGATCTCCCGGAAGATGTTCACGAGCGACGGAGGGCGCTCCACGCCGGACCGCACCGAAAAGCAGAGCCCGTGGGCCTGCCCCGGTCCGTGGTAGGGATCCTGGCCGATGATGACGACGCGCACGCGTTCCACCGGCGTCAGGTCGAGGGCCGCGAACATCTCGCTGCCCCGTGGGTACACCACCTTGCGGGCCTGTCGCTCGGCGAGCAGGAACTCCCGCAGCTTCTGCATGTACGGCTTGTCGAACTCGGCGAGCAGCGCCGCCTTCCACGACGCCTCGAGCACGACGCGGTCGGCGGCCGCGCTCATGCCGGTCGGTCGCCGCCCGCAGGCCGCAGGTGGGGAAAGAGCAGCACGTCGCGGATGGAAGGGGCGTCCGTCAGCAGCATGACCAGCCGGTCGATGCCCAGACCCTCTCCGGCGGTCGGCGGCATGCCGTACTCGAGCGCCTCGACGTAGTCCGCGTCGTAGGGCATTGCCTCGAGATCGCCCCGCGCGGCCCGCTCCGCCTGGGCTCGGAACCGGTCCGCCTGGTCGTCCGGATCGTTGATCTCGGAGAAGGCGTTCGCGAACTCGCGGCCGGCCACGAAATACTCGAACCGGTCCGTGACGTCGGGGTCGTCTTCGCGCCGGCGCGCGAGGGGCGAGACCTCGGTCGGATACCCCGTGACGAACGTGGGCTGGACCAGCCGGGGCTCCACCCGCGCCTCGAAGATCTCCGTCAGCAGTTTGCCCCGTCCCCAGTCGGGCTCCGGGGACAGGTTCATTGCGCGCATGGCCGCCGCCAGGCGGGACGCGTCGGCAAGGTCGGCTGCCGTCAGGTCCGTGTGCGCGATCACGGCGTCGGCCATTTCACAGCGCGCCGCGGGGTGGCTGAAGTCGATGTCCGTCCCCTGGTAACGCACGCTCTGCCCGCCGGTCACGGCCGTGACCACCGTCCGCATCAGGTCGTCGGTGAGGTCCATCAGGTCCTCGAAGGTGCTGTAGGCCTGGTAGAACTCCAGCATCGTGAACTCGGGATTGTGGCGCGTGGAGAGCCCCTCGTTGCGGAAGCTGCGGTTGATCTCGTAGACGCGCTCGAAACCCCCGACCACGAGGCGCTTGAGGTAGAGCTCCGGGGCGATGCGCAGGTAGAGGTCCGTCGCGAGCGCATTGTGGTGGGTCACGAACGGCCTGGCCGTGGCGCCGCCCGGGACCGGGTGCATCATCGGCGTCTCCACCTCGAGGAAATCGCGTTCGTCCAGGAAACGGCGGATCTCCCGGACGATCGCGGTGCGCGTGCGGAACCGGCGTCGCGCGTCCTCGCTCATGATGAGGTCCACGTGACGCCGCCGGTACTGCGCCTCCCGGTCGACGAGCCCGTGGTACTTCTCCGGCAGCGGCCGGAGAGACATAGTCAGCACGCCGAAGTCGTCCGCCTGGACCGTCA
>VXNE01000632.1 GCA_009840715.1 Gammaproteobacteria bacterium | reverse complement strand
CCGCGGACGGGGAGACGAACTCGTTCATCACCTACCCGGAGGAGGGCGGACCGTTCCCGGTCGTGATCTTTTACATGGACGCGCCGGGCAAGCGGGAGGAACTCCACGACATGGCGCGGCGCATCGGCACCGCGGGCTACTACGTCGTGCTGCCGAACCTTTACTACCGCAAAGTACGCGAGTTCGTCATGGGGCCGGGGGACTTCCCGCGTATGCTCGAACTGCGGGACCATCTCACGAATGCCATGGTGTGCGAGGACACGCGGGCCGTGCTGGACTTCGTGGCGGGCGAGGAGTGCGCGGCACCGGGCCCGGTCGGGGCGGTCGGATACTGCATGAGCGGCCCGTTCGTGTTCGCCGCCGCAGCCGAGTTCCCGGAGCGCATCCGGGCCTCCGCCTCGCTGCACGGCATCCGCCTCTGCACCGACGCCCCGGATTCGCCGCACCGGCGCGCGGACCGCATCCGGGGCGAGATCTACTTCGGCTGCGCCGAGCACGACGAGCATGCGCCGCCGGAGATGATCGAGGCGCTCGAAGCGCACCTGGCGACGACGGGCGTCAACTATCGCATCGAGTGGTATCCGGACACGGGCCACGGTTTCGTGTTCCCGCAGCGCGCGAAGATGTATGACAGGGAGGCGGCGGAACGGCACTGGGAACGGCTGTTCGCCCTGTTCCGCCGCAATCTTGGAGGACGCTGAAGATGGGGGGCATTCGATGAGCTGGGGAACGGAGCGCGCCGCCAGGGGCGTGGTGGAACGGGGCTTCGTGATCGATGCGGACAGCGGCCGCGTCCCGGGCGTGTTCTGGAGTCCGGGAGCGACGGACACGCTCCGCGGGCTCGTGATGCTCGGTCATGGAGGCGGCGCCGACAAGCGCGCACCGTACCTGCTCGCGGTCGCGCGGTGGCTCGTGCGCAACCACGGCATAGGGGCGTTCGCCATCGACGGTCCTGGCCATGGGGAACGGATCGCGCGGGGCGCGGAAGTCGACTTCGAGGCGGCATGGGGTTCACCGGACGCGACCGACAGCGTCATCGCAGACTGGCGCAGCGCGCTCGACTTCGTCCGCGGTTCCGCGGGAGACGCGCCGCTCGGCTACTGGGGCCTGTCCATGGGCACGATGATGGGCCTGCCCCTCGTCGCGGCGCTCGATGAGATCAAGGTCGCCCTGCTCGGCCTCATGGGGCTCTGGGGTCCGAACGCGGATCGCCTGGCGGCCGACGCACCGCGCCTCAAGTGCCCGGTGCGGTTCCTCGTGCAGTGGGACGACGAGATCGTGCCGCGGGACCGGGCGCTTGAACTCTTCACGCGCATCGGCAGCGCGCACAAGACGCTGCACGGCAACCCCGGCCTGCACGTCGAGGTGCCCCCGGGGGAGATGCGCGACTCCACCGTGTTCCTGGCACGGCGCCTCGGGTGACCCCGGTACGCATGGCGCCCTGAAGCTCCTGAGACCGCCGCGTGGCTGAACGACTCCTGGAAGTTCGCGACCTGCACGTCCACTTCGGGGATGTCGCCGCGGTGCGCGGCGTGTCCTTCGGCATCGAGGCCGGCGAGACCGTCGCCCTCGTCGGCGAGTCCGGTTCCGGCAAGTCGGTGTCGGCCCTCTCGATCCTCCAGTTGCTGCCGTATCCCCAGGCCAGCCACCCCGCGGGCAGCGTCCTCGTCCACGGCGAGGAGATGGTCGGCGCGGACCAGGCGAGGCTCCAGGACGTTCGGGGCGGCAAGATCAGCATGGTCTTCCAGGAGCCGATGACCTCGCTCAACCCGCTGCACACCATCGCGAAGCAGGTCGGCGAGTCCCTCGTCGTCCACAAGCGCCTGAATCCCCGTCAGGCGCGTGCGCGGACCCTCGAACTCCTCGAGCACGTGGGGTTGCAGGAAGCCGAGGAGCGTCTCGGCGCGTATCCCCACGAGCTGTCCGGCGGCCAGCGGCAGCGGGTCATGATCGCGATGGCGCTCGCGAACGAGCCGGACCTCCTGATTGCGGACGAGCCGACCACGGCGCTCGACGTGACCATCCAGGCGCAGATCCTGAAGCTCCTGAAGGAACTGCAGCGCGAGATGGGCATGGCGATGCTGCTCATTACCCACGACCTCGGCATCGTGCGCACCATGGCGGATCGCGTGTGCGTCATGACGGACGGGGAGATCGTCGAGACAGGACGCACCGAACGGATCTTCGAAGCCCCGGGCCATCCGTACACGAAGCACCTGCTCGCGGCGGAGCCCAAGGGCGACCCGGCGCACGACGATCCCACGGCCCCGGTGGTCGCGTCCGCCGACGGGCTCACCGTGCGTTACGCGATCGGCAAGGGTTGGTTCGGCGGCAAGCGCTACTTCACGGCCGTGCGCGACGTCGCGGTGACCGTGCGCGCGGGGCAGACCGTGGGCGTGGTCGGCGAGTCGGGGTCCGGCAAGACGACACTCGGGCTCGCCATGCTGCGGCTGATCGCGGGGGAGGGCGGCATCCATTTCGACGGCCGCGACATCGGCGTCATGAAACGCCGCGCCCTGATCGGCCTGCGCAAGGACATGCAGATCGTCTTCCAGGACCCCTACGGGTCGCTCTCGCCCCGGATGACGGTGCAGCACATCATCGAGGAAGGGTTGCGCGTGCATCACCAAGAGGTCTCGGCCGCGGACCGCCGTGCGCGCGTGTCGGAGGTCATGACCGAGGTCGGCCTCGATCCCGCGCACATGGACCGCTACCCGCACGAGTTCTCGGGCGGACAGCGGCAGCGCATTTCCATCGCCCGCGCGATGGTGCTCAAACCGCGTTTTCTCGTGCTCGACGAGCCGACCTCCGCCCTCGACATGTCCGTCCAGGCGCAGATCGTCGACCTCCTGCGGGACCTGCAGAAGGCGCACGACCTCGGCTATCTCTTCGTGAGCCACGACCTCAAGGTGGTCCGCGCGCTGGCCAACTGGATCATCGTCATGCGCGACGGGGAGATCGTCGAGCAGGGACCGGCGGACGAAGTGTTCGAGCAGCCGAAGAGCGCCTACGCGAAAGCGCTCTTCGCGGCGGCCCTCGACATGCGGGCCGACGAGGAAGCCGTACGGCAGTAGCCGCCCATGGACACCGTCGGACGACTCCTCTCCGTGCTGGACGGGCAACTCGGCGCCGCGGTCTGGTTCCCGTACGTCCTGCTCGGCGTCGGCGTCTTCTTCACGATCTACCTCGGCGTGCCCCAGGTACGGTACTTCGCCCGCGCCTGGGGCGTGCTGTTCGGGCGTCACAGCCGCTCGGACGCGGAGGGCGACACGTCCCACTTCCAGGCGCTGTCGACGGCGCTGTCGGGGACCGTCGGAACCGGGAATCTCGGAGGCGTGGCCCTGGCCATATTTCTCGGCGGTCCGGCGGCGCTCTTCTGGATGTGGGCGACCGCGTTCGTCGGCATGACCACCAAGTTCGTCGAGGTGACGATCTCCCACAAGTACCGGGTGAAGGACGACCAGGGCCGGATCGCCGGGGGCCCGATGTACTTCATGGAACGGGGCCTGCCGGCGCTGCGTCTCGGGGGGCGTGCGTGGCGCTTCGGCAAGGGGCTCGCCGTGTTCTTCGCCGTGGCGACGGTGCTCTCCGCCATCGGCTCCGGGAACATGCCCCAGAGCAACAACATGGCGTCCGGGCTATTGACCTCGTTCGGGGTTCCGATGTGGGTGTCCGGGCTCGTCCTCGCAACCGTGCTGTTCCTCGTGATCGTCGGCGGCATCAAGCGGATCGCCGCGGTCGCCGGGACCGTCGTTCCTTTCATGGGCGTGCTCTACGCGTTCGGCGCGCTGGCCGTCCTGATCTCGAACCACGAGGCGGTCCTGCCGTCGTTCCTCGGGGTGTTCCGCGACGCCTTTACGGGCAGCGCCGCGAGTGGCGGTTTCCTTGGGGCGGCCTTCGCCTACGCCTTCAATCGCGGCGTGAACCGGGGGCTCTTCTCGAACGAAGCCGGGCAGGGGTCCGCACCGATCGCCCACGCCGCGGCGCGTGCCGACGAACCCGTATCGGAAGGGATGGTATCGATCCTCGAACCGTTCATCGACACCCTTGTGATCTGCTCGCTGACCGGGCTCGTCATCCTGTGCAGCGGCGTGTGGACGGAGAAGTTCGAGACGCGGTTCCAGTCCGCGGACACGGAGTTCCTCGCGGGGGTGTACACGGACACGGACCCCGCGGATGTCGCGGTGCTGTTCGGCCACCTCAACGGTATCGACGAAGGCGTCCGGGAAGCCAGCGGCAGCTACCGGGTGGAAGCCGGGCGGCTGGTAGGGGCCGACATCACCGTGCTGCACAACCGCTCGGTGGCGGAGGGCGTGCGCTTCGAGGCGGACGGAGAGCCCTACACGGGTGCGGTGCGGATCGAGGACGGCCGGCTCGAAACCGACGTGACGCTGCAGGGGCGGTCGCTCCTGCACTCGGTTCCGCTGACCGCCGAGGCCTTCAAGCGCTCGTTCCTCGGCGAGTACGGCCAGTACGGGGTCACCCTGGGGCTCGTGCTCTTCGCCTTCACCACCGCGGTCGCCTGGTCCTACTACGGCGACCGGGCCATGACGTACCTTTTCGGGACACGCTCACTGATGCCGTACCGCCTCGTCTACGTGGCGGCGTTCTTCCTCGCCACGGTCATGGACACGTCGCTGGTCTGGAAGCTGTCGGCGGTCACGCTCGCCCTCATGGCGCTGCCGAACCTGCTGGGGATCATGCTGCTGCGGCGGGAGATGAAGGAGGCGATCGCGGCGTACTGGGAGCGCTTTCGGTGAGCGCTACACGGCTTTGTCGCCCCGCGCGCTGCGGCCGAAAGCAGCCCGGCCCCGGAACCACTTCGTGAACGGCAACGCCTCGACTCCACGGGCTGTGCTGCGGCGGGACGCGGGAAACCAGGCCAACTCGCGGCCGTCGCCATGGCGCGTTCGGGCGCCGCGGGCGCGGACGCCCCGCAAACCCGCCGCATGCGCGCGGACTCCGATGGCCTGACACGCTTCGTGAGGCACGGGTTTGCCGTCGTCGTACAGCGGATAGGTCGCAGGAAGGTCCGCCGCATGCAGCCCGTCGCCCGAGTGCGCGTCGCACACGGCCTGTCGGCGCGGCAACACGCATCCGACCAGGGTGGGCCCCGTGTCGTCGCGCAAGTCTTCCGGGCTGTATGGCCATTGCGCGATGAACGCGTTGAGGTTCGCGCGGGCCGTCGAGAGGTCCTGGTTGAGGTACAGGACGGCGAAGCTCCCCGGCGGGTTCCAGCGACCCCCGTGGCGCCCGGCGAAGCGAGGGTCGAGCGGATTGCCCCATGCGGGATCCGCGATGCGCCACCAGACGTGGCTGTCGGGAATCCGTTCCCACAGGAGGTCCATCGTCGCCCGCAACATCCAGGCTAGTGTGCTGTGTCACGAATAACTTTGTGTTTGCGGTAGCGTATTTTCGTCGCTGGCAAGGCGCGTCCGACGAACAGTGGCAGGCCCCACGTGAGGAGGCGCAACGCCGCCAGCGGCGAAAAGGCGCAGTGCAAACGCGAAGGTATTTGTGACACAGCGCACTAGGTGGAGACGCGCTCGAACGCGAACATGTCTCGGCAGGCGTCCAGCAACGCGGCTGTGTCGCCGCGTGTCAGGAGGTCCGTCAGGGAGAGGCCGCCCAGGGCCGGGACGGGCCGCCGCACGACCGCAGGGATCCGATCGGGCTTCAGGTAGTGCAGGAGCAGGTCGGTGGCGGCGGCGAGGTCTGCCAGTGCGATTGCACGCTCCACGGGCGGGCCGTTCCGTAGCCACTTCCCGACGGCTTGCCGGCTGACGCCGAACAGCCGCGCGGCCTCGGCCTGGCTCCAGCCCCATGCGCGCATGGTTCGCGCGAGCGAGTGGCCTGCCCGGTAACGGTCGACGGCGGCCGCGAAGGCGTCCAGCCAAGCGGTGTCGTGCGCATGGTTGGCGACCACGTGTTGCGCGGCCGCGACGGGTCGGAGTCCCGAGATGTTCTGTGACGTGTCCATCGAGGCGCAACCGTATGTCAACTGACAACCGATTGTCAACCAGCCGGCTCGGGCCGGTCGCCGGGCGCACGGGTCCGACATGGACGATCCGGCCACGGTCGCATAGGCTCGCCGTCCGGTCGTTTTGGGAGTGCGTCTGGTGAGCTGGTGGGGACTCCTGCTTGGAGGCACGTTCGGGTTCCTGCTCGGGGGGCCCATCGGGGCGTTGCTCGGCGCTGCGGCGGGAAAGCTCGTCGGGAACGCGGTCGGGAACATCGAGATCGCGGACGTTACCGGCGAGGGTGTGGAACGCGTTCAGCTCGCGTTCTTCGCGGCGGTGTTCGGGGTGATGGGTCACGTCGCCAAGGCGGATGGTCGCGTCAGTCCGGAAGAGATTCGGCTTGCCAACCAGGTGATGGACCGGCTCGGGCTGGATGCGGGTCAGCGCGAGGCGGCGCGCGCCCTGTTCAACGCCGGCAGGGAACCGGACTTCGCGCTCGACGCCGTGCTCGAGCAGTTCCGCAGCGAGTGCGGACGCGCGGTCAACCTCGTGCGCATGTTCCTGGAGATCCAGATCCAGGCGGCCGCGGCCGACGGCACGGTGCACGCGGAAGAGGGCCGTGTCCTGCTCCACATCGCCGCGCGGCTCGGCCTCTCCCGCGCCGACTACCTGGAACTCGAACGCCTGATCACCGCGGGCGTGCATGCGCGCACGGTCCAGGACACCGGGATGCCGCTCGAAGACGCCTACGCCACGCTCGGGGTATCCCCGGACACGCCCGAGGCCGAGATCAAGCGTCACTACCGCCGCCTGATGTCGCGCCACCATCCCGACAAGCTCGCCTCCCAGGGGCTGCCCGAGGAGATGATGCGCGCCGCGACCGAGCGTACGCAGCAGATCAAGGCAGCTTGGGACGCGGTACGTCGCTCGCGGGCCGAGGGGACCCAAAGTTCTTCGGTTGGGTGAGGGAGCGATGACCGATTTGGCCCGGCAAGTCGGCGACTTCGAGCATCGCGACTCGAGGTCCCGCCGCGCCTGCTTCGATGACCTCGGCGTGGTCCGGATCCGGGGCGTCATCCCCGCAGGGCGCGTTGCGGCGGCCCGCGACCGGGTGCAACGGGCCCTCGTCGCGGAGGGTCTCGTCTCCGACGGTGCGTGGGTGGGGCCGCTGTACGACGTGCTCGATCCCGAAACCGCCCGGATGGATGACGTGCGCGCGTTCACGGCCGCGGCGAAAGCGGTACGCAAGCGGTCGAAGGGCGGGGCATTGCATGCCCTGTTCGGGGAAGAGGTCACGGCGGCCGCACAGGAACTCGTGTCCGGCCGCGCGCTCGAGCCGTCGCCGCCCATGGCCCAGTTGCTGTTCACGCCGCCGGGCGCAACTTCCTGGACGGTGCCGGGGCGCGTCTGGCACGTGGACCTGCCACGCGTCGGCAGCGGAAAGTCTCCGGGCGTCCAGGCGTTCACGTTCCTTGAACCGGTGCGGTCCGAGGAGGGTGGCACGCTGGTCGTGGCAGGATCGCATCGCCTGCT
>VXNE01000603.1 GCA_009840715.1 Gammaproteobacteria bacterium | reverse complement strand
GGGTGCAGTTTCCGCCCGGCCCGGCGGCGGGCGTGTGGTTTTTTCGGGGGTGGGGCGGCTCCCCCTTCCTGTTCTCCTCGGCTACAAATTGTCGGCGCCGCGCCGCGGCACGCGCCGACAACGCGCCGCTCTTCATGCACTACCAGGTCCCGACGTCCTACCACTTCCACAGCCTGCCGGGCGCCGGGATGTTCCGCGACGCGGAGTTCGGCAGCTTCCTGCCTTACACCGACATGCCCGTGGTCCGCACCCGCTCCGGCATGCGGCGCACCGACATCGTGGCCGACTCGCAGCTCTTCCACCTCGGCAACGACCCCGGGCAGACGCGCAATCTCGTCGGGAAGCCGGCGGAGGCGCGCTACGTGGACCTGCTGCGGCGGTCGATGGAACGCGTCGACGCACCGCCGTCGCAGTTCGAGCGGCTGGGTCTGTAGACGGGGCGCCATCGGGCAGCGCTGACATGGGCGTCCTCGCCGGCACTGCGTTGTTGCTCGTCCTCGCCGCGGGGGACGAGCGCGCCCTTTCCCTGTTCCGGTCCGTCGCCGACGCCAATCCCCCGACGGACGAACGGCTGTCCTGCAGCTACACGACGCGCGCGACGATCCAGGGCCGCGAGCTCGAGGAGCGCTTCACGCCCGGCGAGGGCTGGCGTCTCGTCGCCATCGGCGACAGGTCGCCGTCCCTCGAGGAACTCGATCGTTACGAGCGGGGCTCCGAGGACCGCGAGCGGCGCGGACATCCCACGGAGTTCGACCTCGCCGCGATGGCGCGCGAAGAGACGGTCCTCCTCGCCGACGAGGACTACGAGACGCTGACCTTCACCTTCGCCCTGGCGCCGTCCGAGGACAGCGACGCACCGCCGTTCCTGGACAAGCTGCAGGGCACGCTGACGGTGCGCAAGTCCGGGTTCGCGCCAACGCTGTTCGTGCTGGAAGCGCTCGAGGAAGTCTCGCCGGGTCCCACCGTGAAGATCCATGAGTTCCGCCAGGAGACGACCTTGTTCCGCGACCCGGAGTCGGACGCCCTGCTGGTCGAGTCGGTACACGTCCGGATGCGCGGCAAGGCCTTCCTGTTCAGGACGCTGGACGAGGACCGGCGCGTGCGGTACGCGGACTACGCCTGCACACCGACCGCTTCCTGACCGCGTGAGCGACGATCCCTACACGATTCGTCCGGGGGAAACCCGGGAACCGCCACAGGGGCTGCTCGCACGGTTACGCAACCTGGGCCCCGGCATCGTCGTCTCCGGCTCCATCGTGGGTTCCGGCGAGATCCTGCTGACGGCCGGGCTGGGAGCGGCCGCGGGTTTCGTCCTCCTCTGGTGGGTGCTGTTCTCCTGCTGGATCAAGTCCCTCATCCAGGCGGAACTCGCGCGTTACGTCATCACCACGGGCGACACGTACCTGCGCGCCCTGAACCGGCTGCCCGGCAAGCTCCGCTTCTTCAACAAGGAGCGCGTGGCCTGGCCGATCTGGCTCGGCCTCGTGGGGTTCGTGCCCGGCATCCTCATCGGCGGCGGGATCATCGGCGGCGCCGGCCAGGCGCTCGGGCTGCTGCTCGGACCCGTGGTCCCGGGGATGACCGAAACGTGGGCCACGGTGTCCGCCGCCGCCCTGGTCATGCTCATCCTCGGCACCGGGGCGTACATGCGCCTCGAGAAGGCGATGCTCGTGCTCGTCATGAGTTTCACCGCTGCGACGATCGTCTCTGCGCTCCTCATGCAGACGACGGAGTTTCGCGCCACGGGCGCCGACATCCTGTCCGGCCTGACCTTCGACTTCCCGCTCGAACACGCCGTCCTGGCGCTGGCGATGTATGGCGCCACCGGCGTCGCCTCGGGGGAGATCGCGGCCTATACCTACTGGTGCGTGGAGAAGGGCTATCCGACCTTCGTGGGCGGGGACCGCAACGATCCCGGGTGGGTGGATCGGGCGAGGGGCTGGATACGCGTGGTCCAGACCGACGTCTGGGTGACGCTGATCATCCTGACTTTCGCGACGCTCTCGTTCTTCTTCCTGGGCGCCGGCGTGCTCCATCGCATCGGGGAACTGCCGTCCGGTTCCGAGACGATCGCCGTCCTGTCGCGGATGTACACGCAGACCCTCGGCCCCTGGTCCTTCTGGCTCTTCAGTTTCGGGGCGTTCTGCATCCTGTTCTCGACGTCCCTGTCCGGGATCGGCGCGGGGTCGCGCAGCTTCCCCGACCTGCTGGTGACCCTCGGATTCATCCCGCGCAGCAACCTCGCGTTGCGGCGCAGGTGGATCGCCGGCTACGTCGTCGCCATGCCCATCGTGAGCGGCGGGCTCTACCTGTGGTTCCCGCAGCCCATCGTCCTCGTCACCTTCGGGGCCACGTATGGGGCGTTCATGCTGCCCCTGCAGAGCTTCCTGACGTTCTACCTGCAGAAGCGCCGCATGGACGCGCGGGTGCTGCCGCAGCCATGGGTGCGCTGGGCGGTGGCGGGGATCTTCGTGGTGCAAGCGTTCCTGTCGCTGTTCATCATCCGGAACATCCTGTTCGCGTGACGTCTCCCCGTCGCGCGCTCGCTGGTACGCAATTGAACGTCCTCGCGAGGCGTGGGACAATCCCACCGTGAAGATATCTCGCGCAGACGCCAAAAGGCGCGTGGTGATCCCGGGCGCTGAACCGGGGGATGTGTTCGACGTCCACCCGGACGGTAAGGGGCGGTATGTGCTCGTCCGCTTGTATCGGCCCGAGGCGGAGCCACGGATGAGTCGCCAGGACTGCCTCGATGCGATCGCCGGATCCCCGCTGCGTCCCACGCTTTCCTGGGACGAGCTTCGCCGGCTGACTCGAGAACCGTGATCCTGCTGGACACCAACGTACTGATCTACGCCTCCGACGCAAGCGCTCCGCATGGCGAATGGGCACGCGGAACGATCGCCGACGCGGTAAGCGGGGAAGGCGCTGGCGTGAACGCAATATGCCTCGCCGAACTCTGCGTTGGCGAGGCGGATCCGGCATCGGCGGCGTCGCGTCTTCGCGAATGGGGTGTTGCAATCCTCGGCGTGCCTGCCGTCGCGGCGGAGGCTTGCGCCTCGGCTTACGGCGAGTATCGGCGCCAACGGCGGCGGTCTTCCGGCCAGGCATCGCCGAAGACCCCCCTGCCAGATTTCTTCATCGGCGCGCATGCCCAGACGATGGGCTGGGCGTTGGCGACGGCGGATACCTCCCGGATCGCGACCTACTTCCCGTCGGTACCCCTCATCTCGCCGTAGCTCCGGGACACGCCGCCAGCCTGGCTACACGTGGTTCGCAAGGTCCGCGGCGATTTCCTCCGGCGTGACGCGGGGCTCGTAGCGGGCCAGGACGTCGCCCTCCGCACCGACCAGGAACTTCGTGAAGTTCCAGGCGACGTCCGGCTTGCCCTTGGGGCTCGGTATTCGCGACGTCAGGTAGCGGTAGAGTTCGCACGCCTCCCGACCCTTGACCTTCACCTTCTCGAAGATCGGGAAGTTCGCGTCGTAACGGGACCGCGCGAACTCGAGAATCTCCTCGTGGGTGCCTGGCTCCTGCCCGCCGAACTGGTTGCAGGGGAAGCCGAGCACCGTCACGTTGCCTTCGTCATGCAGGGTACGCAGACCTGCGTACTGGCGGGTGTGGCCTCACTGGCTGGCGAGATTCACGACCAGGCAGGCCCCTCCCTTGTACTGCTCGAACGGTACCGGCTCGCCGGTGATGGCGTTCATGGTGAGGTCGTGGAATTCGGACATCGTGGTTCTCCCCGCCCGGTGAGTCTGTCGCCGTGACCGGCAGCCTACTCCTCGTTGAACGTCGCGAGGTTCTTGAACGCGTCCAGCACCTTGCCCCCGAAGCGCTCGTCGATCTCGCGGCCGACGCTGGGCGGTACACAGACGTCGTCGCGTGCGTCCACCGCGCCGGTGATCACGGTCAGCAGCACGGCGTCTTCCTCGCCGGCGTTCCTGAATCCCCGGTAGGCGCCCGGCGGACACGAGAACGTATCCCATTTGCCGAGCGTCACCGTCTCCTCCCCCTCGGGGCCGACCCGGAACTCGATGGCGCCGTCGAGCACCACGAAGGTCTCGTAGGTGTTGTCGTGCGCGTGGAGGCAGGGACCCTGTCCGGGCGGCATGATCGAGACGTTCATGGTCGTGCCGGCCGCCCCGTAGATCGCCGCGGTCTTGCCGAAGGGGTTCTTGGTCTGCTCGATGATGATCGGCCGCAGGTCGCGGGCGAAGATGACGTCCATGGCGTCCTGGGGCACCCAGTCGAGCTCCTGCGCCGTGGACATCGGCTTGAGGTCGCCGAACCGCGCCACGCGGCCCCGGATCTCCTCGGCGGTCATGCTTCTTTTCGGTTCCATGTCGTTTCGTTCCTCCCGGTTCGTCAGGTCCCCGGCCTCATCCCCAGAGCCGTTCCGACGCGATCGCCGCGCCGTCCGCCATGGCCCTCATCTTCGCCCAGACCACGTCCGGCGCGACCATGGTATAGCCGGCGAAGGTGGAGAACCCGCAGTCGGTGTTGGCGATCACCCGTTCCCGGTCGCCGATCACGTCCACCCAGTGGCACAGGCGGTTGGCGACCACCTCCGGGTGCTCCAGCATGTTGGTGGTGACGTCGATGACGCCCGGGAACATGACCATGTCCTCCGGCAGCGGCATCTCGCGGAACAGGTCCACCTCGTGGGCATGGCGCGGGTTGGCGCAGGCCAGCGAGAGGCCGCCCACACGGGCCTGGTAGATGATGGGCAGGATCGACTCGAGGTCCACGTCGTCGCAGTGCGGCCCGTCCCAGTTGCCCCAGCAGACGTGCAAGCGCACCCGGTCTTTCGGAATGTTCTCAAGCGCCTCGTTCAACGCCGCCACGTGCACTTCCATGCGCGCCTGGAACTCCGCGAGCGGCCGGTCGACGAACAGGATCTGCCGCTCGAGGGCCAGGTCCGGGGCATCGAGTTGCAGGATGTGTCCCCGGGAGACGATGTACTCGTATTCGCGCCGGAGTTCCCGGGCCAGAGCGAAGACGTAGTCCTCGTCCCGCGCGTAGGCCGGGTTGTCCGGATTGCGCAGCAACGTGGTCGCGAGGATCCCGGGCGTGACGGCGGTGACGAAGGTCCCCGTGAAACCGCCGCTCGCTTCCTGCTCCGCGGCGAGCGCGTCCGCGAAGAGGTCCAGTTCCTCCGTCGCCTGGGTCAGCTCCGGGTCGTAGCGCACCTCGTCCACGCATTCCGGGGTCTGCCACACCGACGCCGACTTGCCGGCGGTGGACTGTCCCGCGGACCGGCTGACCACCAGTTCCGCGTAACCCGGGAACTTGGCGAAGTCGGTCACGGTGCCGCGCTGGGCCACGCCGCCGAACCCGGTCATCCGGTCCTTGGCGTAGAACGAGAAGCCGATGCGCGGCAGCTCGCCGTCGCCGGCGATGTCGATGCCCGCCGCCGCCTGTTCGCGCACTGCCTCCCTGAGTCCGTCGAGCACCTCCGCCTGGAACGCGCCGCGGTCGACGTCTTCCCCGGCTTCCGCCTGTCCGAGCATGTCGAGCAGGGCCGGCGAGCGTGGCAGGCTCCCGACATGGGTGACCAGGATGCGATCGTTGCTGTAGTGCATGGTTACCCCGTCCAGGTGCGACCCGCCTTGCGGATCGCTTCGATGTAGTTGTCGAAGTAGGCCATCTTGATGTCGATGGCGCGTTGCGCGTCGCCGGCGAGCAGCGCTTCCGCCGCGTCCGCGTACGCGCTGACGACACTTCCCCGGTCGATGGTCGGGTGCAGGTTGGCGACTTCCCGGTGCACCAGCCCGAGGTGCAGCCGCCGGATCAACAGGGTCAGGTAGTGGTTTCCGGCGATGTCGTGCAGCACGAAGTAGTAGTGGGTCACCGCCCGGAGCAGGTCCGTGATGGGCGCTTCCTCGAACGCGCGCACGTGCTCGACCGCCGCGCGCAGGCGTTCGCGGTTGGCGGCGTCCCTGAGGGCCGGGGCGGCCAGAGTCAGGCTCATGTAGACGACGCCTTTCGCGGCCTGGTAGATCTGCACGATCTCTTCTGCCGACAGACGCTTGACCACGGCGCCGCGGTACGGCCGGACTTCCACCAGGCCTTCGCCGGCAAGCAGCCGCAAGGCCTCCCGGATCGGGCCGACGCCAAGCCCCGAGTTGGCCGCCACCTCGGCCTCGACCAGCCGCTGGCCGGGCAGGTAGAGCCCGTTGCGGATGCCGTCCTCGATGTGCTCGACCGCCTGCTCCATCCGGTGGCGTCCAGCGCCTTGTTCCCGGTACTCCGTCGGCCTGGGCTCGACCACTGCGGCGGGAGGTGTCGGATTGATCAAGTCTGCGCCTCTTTCGCGGTTCTTCGTTTATCGCGTTCTGCGTTGCGCTTGCGGGCTCGCCGCAAACACGGAAACGATCAAAGCACACGACACTCGTGGAAACAATCTTCTTTGAAATCATCCATGATTTCCGTGAGAATCCTCGAACGCACATCGTGAAGGGGAAGGAACATGCATAGTCGGCTGATACACGCCGTGCAATCGGCTCTGCTGATCGCTTTGCCACCGGTCGGCCAGGTCGCCCTCGCCGAGGGACAGACCGCCGTGCTCGAGGAAATCGTCGTCACCGCGCGCAAGCGGGAAGAACGCCTCATCGACGTTCCGATGGCGGTCAGCTCCTTCAGCGGCGAGCAACTCGAGGCCACGGGCGTCGAGAGCATCAAGGAACTGTACGGCACCGCGCCCAACGTGTACTTCGTGGCGGCCGAGTTCGGTTCGGACACGATCGGCCAACACCTCGTCGTGCGGGGCATCGGCGCGACCCCGATCATCGAGCCTGGGGTGGGCACTTTCGTCGACGGTGTCTACCAGCCGAACATGGGTTTCGACATGGACTTTCTCGAAGTCGAGCGCGTCGAGATTCTGCGGGGCCCCCAGGGCACGCTGTTCGGGCGCAACACCCAGGGGGGCGCACTCAACATCGTGACGCGCAAGCCGGGAGAGGCGTTCGAGGGCAAGGCCCGCCTGCGGGCGGACGAATTCGACACCGTCGACCTCCAGGGCTACGTCGCCGGGCCGGTGGGCGAGCGCCTGGCGATGAGCCTCGCCGTACGCTACGAGGAGAGCGACGGATTCCTGGACAACATCGAGCTCGACAGGCCCCAGACCGCGTTCGACCAGCTCGTGAGCCAGTTCCGCGTGGTCGCCAACCCGACGGACACGCTGACACTGGACCTGTCCGTCGACGTCAAGCGGTGGCGCGGCGGCATGCTCGGCGCCGGGGTCCCCGACAGCGGGATCGACGACTACCTGACCTACAACTCCGACCTGGACGACAGCAGGGACGACATCGTCGGAGCATCGTTCCGGCTCGACTGGGACCTCCCCTGGGCCACGTTCACCTCGATCACGGGCAATCGCGAAGCCGAGACCCTGCAGTTCTCCGATATCGACGGCCGGGAGTTCGAAGGCAACTACCAGCACATCCGGGTCGAACAAGGGACCCTGTCCCAGGAGTTCCGCCTCGCCTCGAACGCGGCGGAAAGCCCGTGGGACTGGAC
>VXNE01000439.1 GCA_009840715.1 Gammaproteobacteria bacterium | reverse complement strand
AAAACCGCGCGGACTTCGTTGTTCTGGATCGTCACGGTGTCGACGATCGGGACACCGCCCGCAACGAACTTCAGGCCGAAGGGTACCTCCGCGTCTCTCGCATAAACGCCGGCCGTGTACGTGAGGCGATCGGCCGACCCTGAATAACGGAGCTCATGGGTGTCCATCTCTACACCGATGTTCGCGAAAATGACGAAACCGGCAAAGGCCGGAATCGTGAGAAGGTGATCGTATTCCGTCCTTCCATAGGCATACAGGGCTTCGCCCGGCCCCAGACTCGCAGTCGCCGTCAGCGTGTACCGGTCGTACTCCGTTTCACCGAACGCCCCGCCTGGAGGTATCACGCCGTCGTCGGTCGCCCGGTCTTCCGCATCCCAACCGCGTTGGTCGTTCAGCCAGGCCGAAGCAACGATCTCGACGCTGTCGGTAGGCGTGTACGCCAGCTTGGCGCGAACGCCGCTGGCGTCACGGCTGTTGGCGTCGTCCTCGTTCTCGTTGTCGAGCCAGCCGCCACGGTCCTCGTCGAAGCCGACCACGCGCAACGCCAGTTGGTCTTCGACCAGGGGAATGTTGATCATCCCGCGGGCACCCCTGGTGTCGCCGCCGTCAAAACTCCCGTAGAAGGCGTCCACATGCATTCCGAAGGCCGAGGGATCGGGATCGCGGGTCACGATGTGCACCGTTCCCCCCATGGAACCATCGCCGAAGATGGTGCCCTGCGGACCCCTCAAGACTTCGATGCGTTCGATGTCGAAAGCGCGCACATCCGGGTTGATCGGCAGTACCAGACCGACGAACGGGACATCGTCCACGTAGTAGCCCACCGTCTGTGAGCCCGAGGTCGTGGAGGTCCCCCGGATCGTGATGCGCTGCGCGCCGCCGGCCGTATCGTCGGAGAGATTCACGCCCGGAGCCAGCTCGAGCACGTCGTAGATGCTCCGCGCGCTGTTGTCGCGCATGGTGCTCTCGTCAAGGACGGTGAGCGCGATGGGGACATCCATCGCGTTCTCCGAGCGTTTTCGCGCGGTGACGATGACCTCCTCGATGACGCGTGTCTCTTCCGCGCTCGCGTCACCTGCGTCCCCCGCTTCGCCAGCGGCACCGGAAGCGGCCAGTATCGTCGCGACGACAACGGCACGGAAGCGGTTGCCTGGTCGTGCTTGCTCACTCATGTGCTCCCCTCCTTCGTTGCGCGTACCCCTCCTCGCCTTGCCGAAGACCGGGGCCGACTCGGCGCCGGCCAGGAGGGTGGATGATGCATCGAGCAGACTACATTGCTGGCGGCAACTGCATCAAGGCAGCGCACCTGCGCCCGGGTCCGCCTGGACCCGGCATGAACCGGGGTGAAGCCCCCCGGCCCGGAAGCGTGCTACAAGGGGCGCAATTGCAGCCGGACCGGCCGAGCGGGCCGCACGATCGGGACGTAGTTCAGCGTTGGTCGGTCCCCCGCCGCGAGACGCAGCTCCCGCGCAAGCAGCAGCCGGTACAGGACCGCCTTCACCTCCATCGCCGCGAAGTGCATGCCGAGACACATGTGGCTGCCCCGGCCGAAGGGGATGAACGCGAACGGTTCCGGAGGCGGCCTATCCACGAACCGCAACGGATCGAACCGTTCGGGGTCCGGGAAGAACTCGGGATCGCAGTGTGTCGCCTGGGGGAACAGCAGGATCCGAGCGTTCGCCGGGATGCGGTGACCCTCGAAGCGAAACTCCCGTACCGACCGGCGCGGGACCATCTGCAAGGGGCTGTACTGCCGTAGCGTCTCCCGGAAGTACGCGTCCGTGAGCGGCAGCCGCGGGAGCGACTCGTAGTCCAGGGTCTCGCCACAGTCTCCTTCCACCGCTCGGCACTCCTCGCGCAGGCGCCGCTGCCAGACAGGATCCTCCGCCAGCCTCATGCACATGGTGGTGAGGGCCGACGTCGTAGTGTCGTGTGCCCCGAACAGCAGTCCCAGCATGTGGTCGACCACGTCCCCGTCGCGCAGATGTCGCCCTGACTCGTCCGTCTGCACGGCGAGGCGCGTGAAGAGATCCGTCCCGGTCCCGCGCCGACGGCCGGCGAGCTCGGCACGGAGCATGCGCCGCAGCCGGTCCCGCGCACGCAGGCCTCGCCAACGCCGCATGCCCGGTGGCGCCAGCACGTTGTCGAGTACCGCGGCGAGGTCGCGATACAGAGCCTCGTCGGCCGCGCCCGGCTCGAAGCCGCCAAATACGCGGAGCGCTACCGTAAGGTTCAACCGCTTCATCGCCGGATAGATGTCGACGACTTCGGGCCACGTCCGTACGGACTCGGCGACAATCGGATCCATCTCCGCGAGGTATCGCTGGAGCGCCGCGGGCTTGAAGAGCGGCGTCATCATGCGCCGGTGCTCCCGGTGGTCGGCGAAGTCCCGCAGCAGCACGAACCCCGGGAAGTAGGCGTCCACCACCTCCCAGCCCCGACGCGACGAGAAGTTGTCTTCAGTGTCCAGCAGGACGAGGCGGTTGGCCGCCGGTCCGGCCAGGATCACGTGCCGCCGGTTACGCAACACGCCCACCGTGAAGCAGTTGCCATGGCGCCGTCGCAGATCGCGGATGTACCGGCCCGGGTTCGGCAGGAAGTCCCGGCTGTTGCCCCACAGCCAGTGGCCCGGTGGACCGGGTAAGTGCTTGAGATCGCCGGTCCCTCGACGCGTCAGGCCGTCGGAGGCAACCGGGATTCGGTCGATGTTTCCGGAAGCGGGGTCGGCGACGCTGGTTCGACGGGACGGCATGGGGCTATTATCCGAGCGATCACTCTGGTTTGTTACTCGGATTCCCGGATGACGGACATCACTGCAGCACCGACCGCCAAAACGGCGTACGTCATGCGCAAGCAGCCGCGGCAGCGCCGTGCGAGGGCCACCGTGGACGCGATTCTCGAGGCCGCGGCTCGGATTCTGGTCGAGAGCGGCTATGCCAGCGCCAGCACGAACCGGATCGCCGAGCGCGCCGGTGTCGGTATCGGCTCCCTCTACGAGTACTTTCCCGGCAAGGAAGCGATCTTCGCCGAACTGCGGCGCCGGGAGATGGCCCGCTGGTACGCGAAGCTCCGCGCCGGTCCGGTCTCCGGGCCGCCCCGCGACGTGATCGCGCACATCGTGCATACCCGAATCGCCTTTACGTCCGCGAACCCCGCGCTCTACGCGGCCCTCGAAACCGAGGTGCCCCGAGCGGCCGTAGCGGAGATGCAGGGCACGATCCAGGACGACTTCCTGTCGCTGTCGACGGCCTATCTCGCAGCGCACCGCGACCTGCTCCGGCCCAAGGCGCCCATGTCCTTCGTCTCGGAGTTCCTTGCGCGGTGGGTCAACTCGACTATCCACGACTTCGCGATGCACGCCCCGGCGGCGCTGGCCGGAGAACACCTAGCCGACGAACTGATCGACGCGGTAGCGCGTTATCTGCTGTCAACGGACGAGGAGTGAAGCACACGCGGTCGTAATGTACACTTTGATGAACATCATGGAACGCGCATGACCGATCAATACTCCATCGCCGAGGCGCGGCGTCACCTGCCGACCCTGGTGCGCGACGCAGAAGCCGGCAGGGCCGTTGAGCTGACGCGACGAGGCGCTCCCGTCGCGATGCTCATCGGCCGGCGATCGTACGAGCGCCTGGTGGCAGGCCGGCCCGGTTTCGCGAAATCCTTCGCGAGTTTCGCGAGTGAGGTGCGCCTGGAGGAACTGGCGCTCGATCCCGACGCGCTCTTCGGCGGGATTCGGCCCGCGACCCCCGGACGCGACCCGGCCCTGTGAGCCTCCGTTACCTGCTCGACACGAACGTGATCTCGGAACCGCTTCGGCCCGAACCCAACGCCCGTGTCATGCGTCGATTGCGAGCATACGAAACGGAGGCCGCAATCCCCGCGCCCGTCTGGCACGAACTGCGCTTCGGCGCTGCCCGACTGCCGCCTTCGAACCGCCGTAGGGCCATCGAGCGTTACCTGGAGGAGGTCGTCCTGCCCAACTTCCCGGTCATCGAGTACGACCAACATGCAGCGGAGTGGCATGCCTCGGAACGAGCGCGACTCGTCGCCCTGGGGCGTACCCCGCCGTTCGTCGACGGCCAGATCGCCGCGATCTCGAGAGTCCAGGGGTTGACGCTCGTCACCGCCAACGCCAACGACTTCTCGGACTTCGAGGGACTGCGCATCCACAACTGGACGTAGCGGCCCCCAGCGTCGACTCCGGTTGACTCGGGCACGCGGCATGCTCGAAACCCAACGCCGCGGCGACCTGCTACGATCCACCCGATCGATCAGGGGAGCGATGGATGCCGGCATTCGACAACGCGCGGCGCTTCTTTGCCGCCTGCGACGGGGCGCAGGGCTGGGCCGCCTGCGAGGCGCTGGTGGAACCCGGCGCGACCTTCGCCTGCCAGGCGGCGGCGCTGCAGGACATCACCACCGTGGCGGACTACTGCGAATGGATGAAGGGGATCGGTTCGGTGACGGCCCCCGACGCCAGCTACGTGCTGCACGGCGCGAGCTTCGATGAAGAATCGAGAGTCGCGCTGTTCTTCGCGACCATCCACCTCACCCATACGGGGCCAGGCGGCCCAGTGCCGCCGACGGGACGGGACACCAGCTCGGACTACGTCTATGCACTCACGATGAGCGCCAACGACAAGGTCGAGCGGCTGGAGAAGGTCTGGAACGACGGTTGGGCGATGGCGGAACTCGGCTGGGCATGATCAGCGGCCGTGGTGTCGGTCGATTTCTGCGGCCGACAGCCGCAGGAACCGGGCCGCGTTGCCGTAGAAGATGTCGCGCTTCTGCGCATCGCTCAGGAAGTCGGCGCTCGCGACGGCCTCGATGCCGAGTTCGAGCGTCTCGGGCCATACCATCTGGTCGGAACCGAACATCACCCGGTTGCCGAACCCCGCCTCGACGATGCGCCGCAGATAGCGATGAAACTCGGCACGCGGGAGCATCCAGTTGATGACCCCGACGTCGAGGTAGACCTGCGGATGGGTGAAGAGCAGCGCGAGGGTGTCGTCGAGCATGGGCCAGCCCGCGTGCATCACGTAGATCCTCAGGCGCGGATGGCGCACCAGCGGGTCTTCCAGGCTGAGCGGGCTGTGCATGCGGCCACGGTAGTTCCGGAACGGGCCGAAGAGATGCGGCGCGCCGGGGGGCCCGGTGCCGATGTGGATGCCGACCGGTACGTCGAGTTCCTCGGCGAGCGCCAGGTAGGGTGCGAAGCGCGCATCGTCCGGGCGGATCCCTTCGTACTGGATGGCCACTTCTCCGAAAACGGCGATCCTGCCCTCCGCGTGAAGGCTGCGGAGCACGTCCAGTGGCGTCGGATTGCTCATCTGAAAGCTGAGCGCCGGAATGATTCGCCGCGGCGCCGCGCGCCGCCACCGCTCCACCAGGTCCAGCTCCCCGCTCGTCACGGCAAACACGTTGTGTTTTCGGAGCAGGGCGAGCGACTGCTCCATCACGGCATCGCTCGTCATCGGCGAGACGACTGCCGTCTCGCAACCCGAGCCTCCGCCGAGGGCGGCAAACAGCGCCGGGTAACCCCGTTTCGACGCGTCCCAGGCGGGGAACACCCTGAACGGCGCGCAGACCGGGTGTGGAGGCGTGCCAAGGAAATAGGCGTCGATCGACAGCGCGTGATAGTGCATGTCGATGATCGGCGGCCGTGGCTTTTGCGTTTCTTCAGCGGCCACCTGTGCCGGGCCCAGGGCGACCGCCAGCACCGCAACTCGGAGCAGACTCAAGCCTCACTCTCGCCAGCGCTTCTCGCCTCCCCGGCGAGTTCCAGCAGCGTCGCCGGCATCGTCTCCTCCCCTGTCCGAAACTCCGACCCGAGGGACGGCAGAAAGGTGAAGTGACCGAATCCTTCGTCCAGGCAGCGCACGCTGGTCGTAACGCTGTCCCTCGACTCGAAGAGCCCCGCAAGCCACTCCCCGTGTGACGGCGGGCACTGCCTGTCGTCCTCGGCGTACCACACCGCGACAGCGCGCGTCTCGATCTCGCGTGGGTCGAAGCCCCAGCGGGTGTTCACGTCGTAGGAGAACTGGTCCCAGCCCTGCCCCTGGGTGCCCCGCACCACGAGTCGCCGCTGGTCCGCGCCCAATGCCTCGAAGACCCAGGGCCGCTCCGCCTTGACCTTCCCGCCGTCGGGGAGCCCGCCCATGTGGCGCGCCGGCGGGGAGATCAGCGGCGCCCGGTACATGAGGTCCGCCGCGACGAAGTTCCACGCCTGGTACCACGCACGCGCGTCGGTCTTGGGCAGCTTGTCCCCGTCGTGCTGGAAGTCGAACTCCCGGCAGATGGGTTCGGACAGGTAGGGCACGTTGAGTCCCATCGCGACGCAGCGGTCGGGCCCGAAGTGCCAGGCGACCGCCATCGCGTGGGCCGTTCCGAGGGACGTGCCCTCCACCATGAACTCCCCGACGTCCTCCGCTTCCAGGATCGCCTCGAGGTCGCGCGGAAAGTCCGCGATTCTCCGGCCGGGGAGCGGGTCGCTGTAGCCGTAGCCGGGCATGGAAGGCGCGATGCCCTTCAGCTTGAGTTCCTCGCACAGCGCCGCGTTCATCCCGCACTGCCAGCCTCCGGTCGTGCCCGCACCGTGGATCTGCACGATGACCCGGGCGTCCGGGTGCCTGCTGCCGTACACGAGGTATTCCACGATCCGGCCGTCCGCGGTCCTGACGTGGCGTCCCTCGCCTCCGAGACCCGCCGCATCCCGCTGCTGCTCTGCCGCGTCGAAGGGACGTATCGGCTGCGCTCGCCGCACGAGGCCGTAGAGCGTCACGGCGAGCCACGGTACGAGCGGGACTCCGACGATGACCGCCGCAATGGCGGGGAGGAGCGGCAGGAACACGAAACAGGCGACCGCCCCGGCGAGGGTCCCGAGCAGGACCAGCGCGACGAAAACGAGCGCCAGCATCGCTTACATGCCCCGAAACAGCTTCCCGGCCAACGCTCCGGTGTGTTCGTTGTCCTCGAGGAAGACCTCACCCGCCACGATCGTGTGACTGATGCCGTCCGCGACCTGCTTGAGCCGCGTGGCGCCGCCGGGCAGGTCGTGCACGACTTCGGGCATGCGCGGCCCTACGGTCTCCGGGTCGAAGATCACGAGGTCCGCGTTCAGGCCCTCGCGGAGCAGCCCACGGTCGTGCATGCCCCAGGACGACGCCGGGACCGAGGTGAGCTGCCGGACCGCCTCCTCCAAGGTCATCGCCTCCCGTTCGCGCACCCAGTGCCCGAGCAGATGCGTCTGCAGGGAGCTGTCCATGATCTGCGAGACGTGCGCGCCCGAGTCCGAGAACGTCACCACCGAGCGGGGATGCCGCATCATCTCGAGCACGTGGTCCTGGTCCTCGTTCGCGGCCGGCTGGAAGAAGAACTGCTTGAGGTCTTTCTGCAGCGCCAGTTCGATCATGAGATCGACGGGGTCCATGTCCCGCTCGCGCGCGACATCCGCGAGACGACGAGGTTCCCCCAGCATGGAGTCGAGGACGAAGAACCAGTCCCAGTCCGGCGGGCGCGCCTCGACGCCGACGATCTTCCGTTCAGGCCGCGGCCCGTTGGCGATTTCGACCAGCTTCGCACGCAACGCC
>VXNE01000033.1 GCA_009840715.1 Gammaproteobacteria bacterium | reverse complement strand
TGCTGGCCGATCGCGTCATTCTCGTCGGGGACGTCAAGCAGGCGATCTATGGCTTGCGCGGGAGCGACCAGGCATTGGTGTTCGACACGCTCGAGGAACTCGCCGAGGGCGATGCGGTCACGGAGACCCTCGAACACAACTGGCTCTCGAGAGCGCCCTTGGTGGACTACGTCAACACGGTCTTCGCGACTGCCTTCCACCAGTCCCTGGATCCTGCGCGCGTCGTGCTGAAACCGAAGCGCGACGCCGCTACCGAAGCACCCGCCGTCGCACGCTGGACGCTCGCGGGCCGCGGCTTCGACGACCGCTTCGCCGCCCTGGCGGCAGGCGTCGCCGACCTCGTGGCGAGCGGCTATCCCGTCGTGGACCCGGAGAGCAAGGCGGTCCGCCCGGTGCGCTACGGCGACATCGCCGTGCTCGCACGGACGAATTCTCGCGTGGAGGGCATCGCGCGCGCGTTACGGAGCCGGCGCGTCCCCATGAAGATGACCATGCGCGGCCTCCTCACCGCGCCCGAGATCGGCCTCGCAAGGGCGTGCCTGCGCTGCCTGAACGACGACAGCGACACGCTGGCGGTCGCGGAAGTGGTAGCGCTCGCCGGTGGCGCCCCGCCGGAAGCGTGGCTCACGGACCGCCTCACGTGGCTTGCCGACGGCAAGGAAGGTCGCGACTGGGACGGCGGACAACCAATGGTGCGGCGCGTGCGGACGTTACGTGAGGCGGCCGCGTCGCTGTCTCCCCTCGAGACGGTGGTGCGCGTGCTCAACGACGTGGGCATCCGCGAGACCGTGACTGCCTGGGGGCCGGACAGCATCAAGGCCGCCCAGCGCCAGCGCAATCTCGACGCGCTGCTCGACCTCGCGGTCCTCTACGAGGAGCACTGCGCGGCCCAGCACGAAGCCGCGAGCCTCACCGGCTTCCTGTTCTGGCTGGAGGAGCCGAGCTCCCCGGAACTCGACCTGCAGCCGGTGGTCACGTCCGGCGATGCCGTGCACGTCCTGACCTATCACCGCGCCAAGGGGCTCGAGTGGCCGGTGGTCGTGCTGACGGACTTCGACGACGAAGAGATGAACCGCCTCTGGGAACCCCGGATGGCGCAACTGGAGGGTTTCGATATCCGGGCCCCGCTGTCGGGACGCGCCGTGCGGTGGTGGCCCGACCTGTTTCGTCGACGTACCCGCGGCGTCCCGGCCCGACACGCCATCGAGGCATCGGACGAGGGAGAGGAGTGCGCCCGACTCTCCCTGGAGGAGCAGAGGCGGCTGGCGTACGTCGGCATGAGCCGCGCACGGGATCTGCTGGTCGTCGCCGTGCCTGCGGGCAGACTCAGACGCGGCGCCTGGCTCGAGGCCTTCGACGCCCCGTTCCTCCTGCCCGACGGGGACACCCTGGAACTGCCGCACGGAACCACAGTGCCGACCGTCGCGCGGGACTTCCAGGCCGCCTCCGGCCTGGCCGCGGCCGAGCCCTTCGCGCCACGCTGGTTCGAGGAACGTCCGCCGGGCAACTTCCCGCGCACCCCTGCCCGACCGTCGGATGCCGAAGCCGTCGCCGGCGCGACCGTCGCCGAGGTCGTAGCCTTCGGTGAACGGATTCCCGTGGCGAGAGGGGACATGGCGCGGGTGGGTGACGGCCTGCACGCCGTCATCGCCATGGTGCTCGTCAATCCGGAAGCCCCCGACGCGGAGGACCGTGCGCACGCCATTCTGGAGGCCCACGGGGCCGCCCCCGCGATCCGCGCCGAAGACGCGGTGGCGGCCGCGCGGCGCTTCCTCGAGTTCGTCCGCGAACGGTTCCAGCCCGACCCGATCCGCGTCGAGTACCCCATCGCGCACCTGCTCGACGACGGCAGGCATGCCGCCGGGCGCATCGACGTGTTGCTGGAGACGGCAGAGGGTCCCGTCATCCTGGATCACAAGTCGTCGCCCCTGGCCGAGTCGGAGTGGCCGGCCGAGGCGCTGAAACACTCCGGGCAGCTCGCGGCCTACCGGTCGGCGTTCGAGGCCGCAGGGCGGTCAGCCGCGACGTGGATTCACTTCGCCGTCAGCGGGGGAGCGGTTCGAGTTGAGTAGCGCCCTACAACCCTCGGATTGACAGGTTGCCGCTCGAGAACGCTCCATGGGCGACCGGATCACAACGGGATTCCTGACCGAACGGGGTCTGAAGAACGCGATGCCCGAAACCCTGAACAAGGCCTTGCAGGCAGTGCTGAAGGGCATGGCGCCCACCGCATATGACGACGCGACCACCGGCTTGACCGAAGGAGAGAAGGACGTGCTGCGCGCCGGGGGTCTGCGGCTCGCACAGGACTTCGACGAGGATCCGTTGACCGCGACCGTGGCGAAGTACGCGGCGATCGTCAGCCGCAGTCTTTCGGTCAGCGAAGCGAGCGAGCGGCTGGGCACCACATCAGGCCGCGTGCGACAGATGATCGCTGACGGCTCGCTTTACAGCTTCCTCATCGACACCAGTCGCTACGTACCGGACTTTCAGTTCGCGCGGAACGGACTCGTTCCGAACATCGCACGCGTCAAGCGGGAATTGGCCCGCGGAGCACACCCCGTGGCCGTCTACAACTGGTACCACACGCCGAACCCGACCTGTTCGTCGAAGACCACCCGGACAGGACCGTTGCGCCGCTGGACTGGCTGAACGCAGGGTACGATCCCGGGCAGCTGATACCCCTCGGCAAGCAACTGTAAGGTGCGGTCCGCGATCCGTGCACCCGGGCGCGGGCCCCGCCCTCGATGACGTCGGCAGGACGGGCGAAGCGCCCCCGCGCGCCAGACCGACAGCGCCTGCAACGACTGGCGCCCGCGGTCGTGTCCCTACGAACGGGAACCCTCGTCCCTCGTATCTACCGTCGCGGCAGCGCTTACCGCTCCTCCTGGGCCGCGCTACGGGACTTCGGTCCGACCGAGGCCCGTTTTGATCACCACGTGGCCGACGCGACCGGAGCCCCCCGACGTCAGGATCGCGCCATCGGCTACTACGCCCTCGACATTCCGACAGCCCTCGCGGAGACGTTCCAGTCCGGCCGGCTGGTCAGCGGCCCGCGGAGCTGGTCCCAAAACTGGTCCCGGGCCTTCTACGAGTGCTACGCCGAGGTCGAAGGCCTTTACTCTCCATCCTCCCTCACGAACCTGCCGGCCATAGCGATCTACGAACGCGTGTTGTCGTCGTCTCCGTTCCCCGCTGCGCCTTTGCTGCATCGAGCCCTGGCCGACCCGCTACTGATCGATGCCTGCGCGAGGCGACCGCAATGATCGGGTACGACCTGATGTAACGCCAACCGCGCGCGCTCCATTGCAGCGCGTTCGGCGGCACCCTACACTTACGCCGCTCTCCCATGATGCAACCTCTGAACGCCCTCCCGCGGTTCGTCCACCGCTTCAGTTAGACGGTGTCCATGCACCCCAGGAAGCCACGCGCGCCCGCGCGAAGCCGAGCGCGGGGTCATCGAATCCCGAAGCGCTTCCGCGCCCCGCTAGCATCGTGGGCGACCCTCCTCCTGCTCGGTGCAGCGGGGCTCGGGATGACTGCGCCCGCGGTCGCCGAGAACACGGGCTTCGTCGTGCTCGGTTCGTGGAGGGAACTGCCCCTGGCCGAGGCCGGGAAGACCCGGGTTCGCGATCGGCTCGGCGTGCAGGCAGACATCCTCCCCGTCCAGATCGACGGCGAGCGTCGCTTTCGGCTGGTCTCCCCGGCGATGGTCGAAGCGGACGCCCGCGCCATGATCGCCGATCTTGCCGGCCGCGGAGTGTCCGCCTGGTTCCTGCGGGGAGACCTGGTCGCCTCCGCGACGCCACGCGGGATGCCGGTCTCGCCGGTCGCCTCCCGCGAGGAACCCATGCCGGCCCCTGATCCCGCGCGCCAGGCCACGTCCTCCACCGCGGTGTCACCTCCGGATCCAGAGACGACATCAGTTTCCACGACAGACCGCCTCGCCAACGCAGTTCCGCCCGCCCCGGCCTCCCGCGCGAAGCCTGCGGACCCGGACACCGGCGCGGCCGTCCACGTGCCCTACTTCGAGACGGTAAGCATCGCGATCGACGGCCTCGCCGACGAAGCCGCATGGTCGGAAGTCCCCGGCTACGACGACATGCGCGTGACCGATCCGGACACCCTCGAGGAGCCGCGGTACCGCACGTTCTACCGTTTCCTGTACACGCGGGAGGGGCTGTACGTCGCGGCCTTCATGGAACAGCCGCCGGACACGCTCGTGTCGCGCCTCTCCTCTCGCGACCGGTATCTCAATCGCGACAGCTTCGGCCTTACCCTGGACACCTCCGGCGAGGGCCTCTACGGGTATTGGTTCACGGTGACCCTGGGCGGTTCGGTGATGGACGGCAAGGTCGCGCCGGAGCGCACGATCACCGAGCAGTGGGACGGACCGTGGCTCGGCGCCAGCGCCCGGCTCGCCGACGGCTGGAGCGCGGAGATGTTCCTGCCGTGGTCCATGATGGCGATGCCCGCCTCGAACGGCGCGGACGGCGCCCCAGGGCCCCGCAAGCTCACCTTCTGGGTGGACCGGCGGGTCTCGCACCTGGACGAGCGCCACAGTTGGCCCGCCCTGCCCTACAGTGGGCAGCGGTTCATGTCCGCGTTCCGGGACATGCGCCTCGAACGCCTGGACACCCGGCGCCAGCTTGCGTTCTTCCCGTACGCCTCCACCACCCACGACGGCGTCGCCTCCGAGGTCGACTACCGCGGTGGCGTGGATGTCGCCTGGCGTCCGACGCCCAATCTGCAGCTCACGGGCACCGTCAACCCGGATTTCGGTGCGGTGGAGTCGGACGACATCGTGGTGAACCTGACCGCGTTCGAGACGTTCTTCCCGGAAAAACGCCTCTTCTTCCTCGAGGGCAACGAGGTGTTCTTCACGACGCCGCGCTCGGATTTCAACCGTTACCGTTCCCACCGGTACGGCGTCGGTGCGCGCGAGCGGCCTCCCACCTATCGGGTGGAGCCGACGACCCTGGTGAACACGCGGCGCATCGGGGGGCCCCCGCGGCATCTCGAGGTGCCTGACGGGGTGGAGGTCCCGGGGGTCGAGCGTGGCAAGCCGACCGACCTGCTCGCCGCGGTCAAGGCCGCCGGTGCCCTCGGCCGGCTGCGCTTCGGCGCGCTGGCCGCCTTCGAAGACGAGGTCGAACTGCCGGGGCGCCTCACGGACACCGGCGAGCGGGTAACCGTGCGGGAGGACGGCCGCGACTTCGGCGTGGTCCGCGCGTTGTACGAGGCGGGCGGCGCCGGGCGGCGGGCGATCGGGTACCTGGGCACGGTCGTGGCGCTGCCCGACGGGGAGGCGATGACCCACGGCATCGATGCGCACCTCATCGCCGCCGGCGGGCGCCTGAACTGGGACGGTCAGGTCATGTACAGCGACGGGAACGGCATCGCGGGGGACGGGACCGGTGGCTACGGGTTCTTCTCGGACGCCACGTACGTGCCGCGCCAGGGGATCATCCACACCCTGAACTTCGACTACGTCGACGAGCACCTCGAGCTCGGGGACGTCGGGTTCATCCGGCAGAACGACCAGGCGACCGTGCAGTACGGACTCATCCTCATGAACAGCAACCTGGGCCCGTTCCGGCAGGCACGCAACTCCGTCTACCTGATGACGCAGTCCAACACCGACGGGTTCGTGAACTGGGCGACGGTGTTCACCAACCAGACCTTCACGTTCGCCGACTACTCCGAGCTCCACCTCGAGGTCAACTACTCCCCGCGGCGCTGGGATACGCGCAACAGCCGGGGCAACGGGTGGTTCAAGATCGACTCACAATGGGTGGCGCTGATTGGCTACAGCACCAACGCGGCGAAGAAGTTCTCCGTGAGCGCCAACGTCGGCGCGGAGCAGGAGGAACTGCACCGCGCCTGGTCACCGGCCGCCGACATCGGCTTTACCTGGGTCCCCAACGGGCGCCTCTCGATGGACTTCGACGTCCGCTACAAGAAGCGCAACGGCTGGCTGCTGCACACGGGCGGCCGCAACTTCGCGACCTTCGACGCGGACGACCTGCAGCCGAAACTCTCGATCGACTACTTCATCACCGCCCGCCAGCAACTGCGCCTGACGCTCCAATGGGCCGGCGTCGAGGCCGAGGCGGCCGACTACTACCGCACGCGGCTCACCCACGGCGAGCTCCTCGACCGTACGCTGGAACCCGACGCCGACAGCGAGGACTTCTCCCTGTCGCGGCTGACGGCGCAGTTGCGGTATCGCTGGGAGATCGGTCCCCTGTCGGACCTATTCGTGGTCTACACGCGCGGCAACCAGTTCACGTACGACGATGCGGACCACGGGTTCGGCACGCTGTGGACCGACTCCCTGCGCGATCCGGTGGTGGATATGCTGGTGGTGAAGCTGCGCTATCGGTTCGGGTCCTGATCGGACTCGTCCAGCCCGTCCCCCAGCCGGACAAGAACACCGCGCCAGCCTTGTAGTACGCCCCGCGGCGGGGTCGTCACGCGTACGGGAAAGGACATCGAAACCACCCCTCCTCCGGCGTCGGTTGCCGTCACCGTTACGGTCGCCTCGCCTTCCGACCCATCCCGAGCCGACGTGAGCAGCAGCAGTCGGCCGTCGAGGGACACGGCGACCAGGTCCGGAGCGCTCGACGCGACCTCGTACGTCACGGCGTTTCCCCGACCGAACAGCATAGGAAGATCCACGCGCGTGCGGTCACCGCCGGAGAAGATCTCCCGGAGCGGCCCGGGTAGGATTTGGCCGGCTTCTTCAGACGGCGTTCCCGTCGCGTCCTCGGAGGGAGGCCCTGTCACGCCGCCCCGGGTTGCGACCACGCGAACCGCATACTCGACGCCGGGCTCGAGGCCCGAGATCACCTCCCCCGTGACATCCCCGCCGGCAACGGCGCGCTCCCGGGTCGCGTCGAACGCCTCCGTGCCGGACCGCCACTGCACGCGATAGCCGTCCGCGCCCGGCACCGCGTCCCACGACACCGCCAGTCCACCCTCCTCCGCGGCGACGGTCACGCCGGTCACCCGTCCGAGGCGCAGTTCGAAACGGAGCCGCGCCATCGGCTCATCGGAGAACTTGCCGGTCCCGCGAATGCTGGTAATGATGCCTCGCGGCCGGGTGTCCGGGTTGCTCAGGGTGAACTCGGTACCGTCCTCCGTGCCGGCGTCGTAGGGGAACAGATCGACCCGTCGCTCGGCGTGCCAGCCTTGGTCGTCATCGAGCAGCGACAGGCCGGAGACGCCGACGAACCAGTCAGGGCTCGGACCGATCATCGACGTCAGTGTCAGCCGTGGGTGGGACGCCGTGACTTCGATGCGGAACGTCGCGCTGCCGGTGCCGCTGCCTGTCACGAACTGTCGAACCACGGCGACCGCGTGCGAACTGGCGACGATCTCCGCGCGCAGGGCTCCCGTGGCGCCGGTCTCCGCCATGGCCTCGATACCGGGGGACGCCGCCTCCCCGCTGCGCCAGAACGACACGCCGGCATCGTGTATGCCCCCGATCAGCGTCGTGAAGTGCGCTCCCGGCACGACCCCGCCCGGCGTGCTGGCGGTGGTCCAGTTGCCCTCGAAGGAGACGACGTAGGTGACGGCGGGCGCGCTCTGGGCCC
>VXNE01000145.1 GCA_009840715.1 Gammaproteobacteria bacterium | reverse complement strand
GCCACAGAGCAGCCAGGTGCGCGGAGCCATCGATCCGGGAGTTCGCTGTGCTGTCGTCTGGCTGGAGGGGCGCGGGACACGGTCGCGCTGTCGGAACCGATCGCACCGGCTACCTTCGCTTCGGTCAAGGGGCCGGCAGACGCATGCGCCCGCATCCGGGAGTTCGCCGCCACCGCTCGCGACCGGCTGCTCACCACGGGTCGAGCAGCGTCGATACAGGTAAACGGCCGCCTGGACGATGACCGCGTGTCGGAGAGCCCCTCTGCGCAGGGGCTGCGCCCGCCCCGAGGAGGACCCGGGGAAATTCGGGTCGACAAGCCCCTGTCGGCCGACTTCCTCCTGCTCATCAAGCACAACGCGCTGTTTGCGGCACTACTCGACGGGCTGGCCGACAGCTTCCCGACTCTGGGCCTCGTCCGTAACCCGGTCGCGGTCCTCGCTTCGTGGCAGACGGTCGACCTGCCCGTGCGGCAGGGCCGTATTCCCATGGGAGAGCGCTTCGCCCCGGAGCTTGTTGGCGCCCTCGACGCGGAGCCCGACACCTTGCGCCGCCAGGTCCGCGTCCTCGACTGGTTCTTTGGGCGCTTCCGCGACTGCCTGCCGCCGGATCGGGTCCTCCGTTACGAAGACGTGGTCGCGAGCGGGGGCCTCTCGCTGTTTCGGCGGCTCGGCGCTACCGCACGTCCGGAGTCCCTCGAGAGCCGCAACGCCAACGCGGTCTATGCCTCGGCGACCGTGGACGCGGTGCTCGAGGCGTTGCATTCCCTGGATGGCGCCTGGACCGGCTGGTACGGCCCGCACGAGTGCGAGCGGGCGGCCGCGGACATCCGGGCCGGCCGATGACCGACCGGGAAACCCGGCGCACGATCTGGTTCCACCGCGCCTTCAAGGCGGTGACCGGTGGCGAGATCAAGCACTCGCACTACTTCGGACATGCGCGCCGGATGCCGGGTTTCGAGACCCGCATCGCGTTTACGGGCGGACCGCTGAACGAGGCTCTAGCGGCGGAGCGGCGCCGCCTTTGGCCGGTCGGCCGTGTCGACGGCGCGGCGACCTGGACGCCGGCGTCGGAGGACGTGCTGTTCCTTGCCGGGACGGACTGGCGCTACCTGGACGCCATGGCCCTCGACGGAACGGACCGTCCGCGCATCAACCTGGTGCAGCACGTGCGTCACGCGGACCCGGACACCGAACTCTGGAGTTATCTGCCGCGCCGGGCAATTCGCATCTGCGTGAGCGCGGAGGTCGCGGACGCGGTGGCGCGGACGGGGCGTCCGCAGGGGCCGGTCATCGCTATTCCGAATGCGACGGAACTGCCGCCGTGGGACTGGGACCAAGCGGGTGGCGGTGGCGCATGGGAAGGCCGGCGGCGGCCCGTCGCCATCGTCGGCTACAAGCGCCCGGAACTTGCGGCATCGCTGTCGGAGCGCCTGCGGCGGGACGGCGTGGAGCACGAGATCCTCACTGGGGTCCGGGAGCGCGGCAGTTTCCTCGCCTACCTCGCCGAAACGCGGGTGGCCGTCTGCCTGCCCGATCCGACCGAGGGTTTCTACCTGCCGGCGCTCGAGGCGATGGCGTGCGGCTGTGTCGTCGTTACGCTGGACGCGGTCGGTAACCGCGGCTTCTGCCACGACGGCGAGAACTGCATCGTGTCGCAGCAGGACCCCGACAGCGTGGCCCGTGCCGTCGGGCACGCCTTCTGGCTCCCGGAAGAGGCTCGCGCCGCGCTCCTGACCGGCGCGGCCGACACCGTCGCCGCTCATGCGCTGGGCGTGGAGCGGTGCAGGTTTCATGCGGTGCTCCGCGACGTGGACGGGCTCTGGGCCGAGGCGGGCAGCGAGAGCCCAGCCCGCCAAACGCCTCACCGTCCGCGCCTGTCCTTCATGATCGTCGGAGCCCAGAAGGCCGGGACCTCCGCGCTCGCGCAGTTCCTGGACGTGCACCCGCAGATCGGCATGTCGTCGCTGAAAGAGGTGCACCTGTTCGACGCGCCGGACTACTCCGGCGAGTGGGCTCCGGCGGACATCGACGAACGCTACCGCCCGCACTTCGCCCAAAGTCGGTTCACGGGCTTGCCGGGCGACACGGTCCTCGGAGAGGCCACGCCCATCTACCTGTTCCTGTCTGACGTCCCCGCCGAACTGCGGCGCTACAACCCGGACCTCAGGGTCATCGTGCTGCTGCGGGACCCGGTGGAACGCGCAATCTCTCACTACTACATGGAGAAAGGGCGTGGTGGCGAGCGGCGGCCGCTGTGGCAGGCGCTCTTGCTGGAACCCTTCCGCCTGCGACGCAGCCGCGATCCGCGGCACCCGGAGTCCGCGCAACGCGTGCACAGCTACCGCGCCCGCGGGCTCTACAGCCGCCAGTTGCGCAACCTTTACGGCGTGTTCCCTCGCGAACGGGTGTTGGTGGTGCGCGCCGAGGACCTTTTGCGCGACCACGACGCGGTGCTGCGCCAGGTCTTCGCGTTCCTTCGCGTCTCGACGGAAGTGCGTGTCCCACCGGCGGTAGTGTTCGAGGGTGAACCGGGCCGCCGGAGGCACAGGCTGGTGTCCTGCCTCCTGCGGCTGTCCTATCTCGCGGAGTTCGTTCGACTACGCGGGCTGTCGGCATAGGAGCGCCGCAACGATGTCTGGATGGCGCGAGGTGTTATTGCGGACAGTAAGGGCTCCCTGTCAGATGCCTTTCGGCCGTGCCACGATTGCGGCCGTGGCCTTGGCCCTGGCTGGTCATCACGGCTCCGCCGATACGCGCACCGGCGACTTCGACGGCGATGGACGCGACGAACTCCTCCTCCGCCACGCCGAGAGCGGCGCATGGCGGTACTACGCGCTGGCCGATACAGGCGCCGAGGAACACGCGCTCCCGCTGCCCGCCGACGATGTCTATCGCTTTCTGGCGGTCGGCGATTTCGACGGTGACGGCCGAGACGATGTCCTGTTCAGGCGAAGGGATGACCGTTCATGGCTTTACTACGCGGTGCAGGCGCCGGATGCCTCGCCACGGGTCGTGCTCCGCGGGGGGCTCAGGATCACGGAAAACCCCGTGTTCGAGTTCCGTGGGGTCGCTGACCTGGACGGCGACGGCCGCGACGACCTCGTGTTGCGGAACACGTCCACCGGGGAGTGGATCGCGTACCTGATGGATGGGACCCGCTCGGAACTCCGCCGGGGCATCGGCGTGACGCGGAACCTCGGGTACGTGTTCGCGGGGCTCGGGGACTTCAACGGGGACGGACGCGCGGACGTGCTCCTGCGCCATGCGAACTCGGGGACCTGGGTCTCGTACGAGATGAACGCCGGGGTCCGTGGGGCCCTGCGACGCGTCCCGCTGACCCGCAACCTGGCCTTCTCGTTCGAGGGTGTCGGCGACCTGAACGGAGACGGCAGGGACGATGTCCTCCTGCGCCACCGGGGCACGGGCGCGTGGATCCAATACGAGATGAACGGTCCCCGAGCCGTCTTGCGCCGGCAGCGGGGTGTACCGCGCGACGCCGCGTACGATCGTGCGGCCATCGCCGATTTCGACGGCGACGGCGAAAACTCTCTCCTGTTGCGTCATTCGGGCAACGGTGATTGGGTGGAGTACCGCCTATCCGGTTCGACAGCGCTGGCAGGGCACTACGCGGGCTTGGTGGATGACCTTGCGTGGCGCGGCGTGGACCCGGAGCCGCCTAACTCGGCCGACGGTGCGTGGACCACTGGGGACGGGCGGATCGTCCTCGAGCTCGGACCGGACGACACCACGCCGGAGAACCTGTTCGACCTGAACGACCGCACGCTGCTCTTCACGCCGGACGGGGAGGGCGGTTACGCGAGGGAAGTGCGGGCGTTGGCCTGGGAGGAAGACCTGGGCGAAGCGGTCACCGACGGCGCGGAGATCTCGCTTCCCTTCAGCTTCGAGTTCGGCGGGGAGCGTTGGGACGCCGTCGGCGTGCGCCGGCGGGGCGTGCTGACCTTTGGCGACACCTTCCGAGACCCGTATGCGGACCTTGGGCGCCGGTTCGACACCATGCGCGAGTATGCTGCGGAGCTGACCACCAGCCGGGTCATCGCGCCCCTGTACAAGCCGATCCTGGGTGGCCTGTCGAGCACGTACGCGCTCAACGTCGCGACGGCTACGGACCGCATCGTCGTCACCTGGTCCGCGACCGAGCCCCTGTTCCATGTACACGGAGTAGCGCCGGAGACCTCCGGCAGCGTCCAGGCGACGCTGTACTCGGACGGCCGCATCGCGTTCCACTACCGCGATGTCGACCTGGGCGATGGTGTAGTCGGCCTCTTTTCGGGGGAGGGCAACGTTAAGGGCGATCTTGTCGTCGGCATTGCGGACCCAACCAGCGATACCGTTAGCGGCCATCTCGATCTGACGGAAGTGACGATCCACGAGACGAACGGGGGCCGCAACGTCATCGTGGAGTTCACGCTCCGTGAGCCGATTCCGGAACCCGGCGAAGGCGAGCACTACTCCTACCGGGTCTACGTGGACGTCGAGGAACCGCACTGGGTGCAGTTCGACACCGAGGACCTGGACCTGTTCTGGAGCGTGGAACTCCGTGCGGGTCAGTCCTGGGCGAATGGCGGCACGCTACTGCCGCGGCAGGAGGCCAGAAGCGTCGCTCTCCTGGCGGACACACAGGAGTTGGCAGGCTTGTCCGTGAGCGTGATTGCGGCCGCGGTCCAGTTCCGTGTCACCGGAGGGGTTGTCGAGAGCGAAACGGGCATGCCGACGCAAGCGAGACTGCCCGTCCCCGCGTCCCTACCTGACCTCTCGACGCCCGGGACCGCCGCTGCCTCGGGACAGAGCGAGGTGTTCCGTTATCGCCGCATCCTCAGCATCTGGGATCTGGCGTGCCGGGTGGTGGAGCTGGCAGGCGATGGGTTCGACCTGCTCGTGTTCCATAGCGAGTTTCGCCTGGACGTTCAGGAGCCGGGCACTCCCTGGGTACCTTACCGGGGAAACACCGAGGTGCGCGGCGTCGGTCTCCTCGGCAGGAACACGCCGCAGTGTGAGGCGAGCCGGCTCAAGGGTCACTGGCTGTTGCCCGTATGGATGCGCTCGAACCATGTTGCGGACGATTCCCTGGACCCGGGCGCGCGTTTCGACTGGGGGCTATTCCTGCTCGCGCACGAGTTCACGCACGCGTGGACGGCGTACATGTCCTATGACCGCGACGGCCAGCGAGAACCGCTGTTCGGGGATCCCTGCCGATGCCACTGGCAGCGCGAGTTCCACGCGCCGGCCGCCTTTCCCTGGCGCGCCGACGCGACGGCCCCGACGTCCTTGATGGGTGGGCGCAGTTGGCGAGAGAACGCAGACGGAACGTTCACGCTCATCGAGGACGTGGGCATCTTGCTGGGTGGCGGCCACTCCTGGCTCGATCTCTACGCCATGGGGCTCGCGGACGCGAGCGAGGTGCCGGACATGTTCCTCCTGCGTAACCTGCGGCCGGTCCGCGGCGCCGGCGCAACTGGGCCGTACACGGCGGACAAGGAGATCGTGACCATCGACCGGATCATCGCCGCCGAAGGCCCGCGCGTACCCGCGGCCAGCAACGCGCAGACCGTGTTCAACGCCGGGCTCGTCTACCTGGTGGAGCCGGGCAAGACCGCCGATACGGAGCTGCTGGCACTGCACCAGGCGTATCGGGACAAGGTCGTCGAGCACTGGGCGCGGGTGACGGGCGGTCGGTCCGAGATGACGACGGTGGCGCCCAGCGTCTCGAGCGGGGCAGCGCCGTTGGTGCCGGTCCGTCGCTTACCCGTCGTTCTCGAGCCCGGAGACGTCGTTCCGTGACAGTCCGGCGCGCATCGGCGAAGCCGCTCCCTCCTGTCACGTAACCGTTCTGTCCATGCCGGGTAGTGGGCGTGTTTCTTCGCGCGCGCTCGGCTTGCTGGTGCCGGTGACTCTCCGTATCGGGTGCCGCCCGGTCCATAGGGAATCGCGGATGAAACGCGTGCGACATCGACGCCTGCAACGTGTACGGTTGCCGCGCGTGTCGACCCCGGAGAGAACGAACTTGGCGAATATCGTCGTGTGTGCCGACGGCACCTGGAACCGGCCGGAAGAGGATCTCGCGAAGGATTATCCGACCAACGTACTCAGGCTCGCGCGGGCCGTATCCCCGGAGGCCCGCGGCGCGCGCCAGCACGTCTTCTACGACTGGGGACTCGGCAGTTACCACGACGGGGCCGTCGCGGGGGCCACCGGACGCGGCATCCACAAGAACATCGTCGACGGCTACCGCTACGTCGTGCACAACTACGCGCCGGGCGACCGGATCTTCCTGTTCGGCTTCAGCCGCGGGGCCTACACGGTGCGGGCGCTCTGCGGACTGATCCACAACTGCGGCATCGTGCGCCGCGCCGATGCGCGGCTCATCGCGCGGGCGTGGCGGATGTACAAGAGCCCCGCGCGCGCAAACCGGCCAGGCGGGGACGCCGCGGCGGCGTTTCGGGCGGCGCACAGCCATCCGTCCCGCGAAATCCACTTCGTCGGGGTCTGGGATACGGTCGGGGCGCTCGGCATTCCGTTCAGCCTGATGGGCCTGTTCGACGGCAACGACGAGTTCTACGACAACCGCATGGGCGGCAACGTCCGCACGGCGCGGCATGCACTGGCGATCGACGAACGGCGGCAGGACTTCGAGCCCACGCTGTGGCAGCCCAAAGCCGGCGTCGACCTGAAGCAGGTCTGGTTCGCGGGATGTCACGCCGACGTCGGGGGCGGGCATACGCCGGACGCCGATGGCGCGTGCATCGGGGACGTGGCGCTCGGGTGGATGCTGCGGGAAGCGGGTCGGGCAGGACTGGCCGTCGAGGAGCATCTCCGCACCGGGCTGACGGACGGGACGCACGCCCGCATCCACCGGTCACGCGTGAAGGTGTTCCGGCTCCGGCCCGCGGAGGATCGGGTCCTGGACGTACCCGGCATCGACACGCCGGTGCATCCGAGCGTTCGTCAGCGGTTCGAAGAGGACGGCGGCTATCGGCCGAAGAACCTGATCCAGTTGCTCAACGCGCAGGGTGGTTGGGACGGCGTGCTGGAGGCGTGACGGAGCTTCGATGACGGGAAGTCCCTCGGCGCCGGCGGGAGTCGTGACAGTCGCCCGACCCACGCGCACGGCTGTCGCGGCGGTCCTCGTGGCCGTGCTCCTCTGCGCCTGCGGAGGAGGGGGCGGCGGCAGTAGCCGTCCATCCGCGACGCCCGTCACCGCGACGGACCCGGCGCCACCACCGCCGGCGTCAAACACGGGCCCGCAGTCCTGCGTGAACGGCCGCGCCGGCGATTTCCCCTGTTCGGGCATCTCCCTGCAAAGCCGGGTGCCGCTCGAAGACATGGGCGGCGGCAACGGCAACGACCTATGGGGCTGGGCCGACCCGGCGACGGGCCGGGAATACGCGTTTATGGGCATGACGGACGGCACCGCCTTCGTCGATGTGTCGGCGCCGGAGAACCCGGTGTTCCTCGGCCGGCTGCCGACGCACACCGCGGCGTCCCCGTGGCGCGACATCAAGGTCCACCGGGACCATGCCTACATCGTGGGGACGCGCGGCGAAACCACCCTGCTCGTTCTGGAGGCCGTGGCCAGCGGTC
>VXNE01000036.1 GCA_009840715.1 Gammaproteobacteria bacterium | reverse complement strand
GTCCCGTCCCGTCTCGAATTCACGCACGGACGGGGACGGGCTTGTCCCGTCCCGTTGCCGGCAGCGTGCAGGACGCCAGACGGGCGGCCACGAGGGCCGCCCCTACGCCCGATACGCCCCGAACGTCTCCCAGGACGTGACGGTTTCCACCGGGTTCCGCGGCGCCACGCCGAAGTTGCCCCGGGGACGCCCCATCGGGACCAGCGCCTCGATCTCGTACTCGTCCGGTATGCCGCAGACCGCGCGGATCTCGTCCTGGTGGACGCGGAACAACGTCGTCAGGCAGGTGCCGATCCCGAGGGACCGCGCCGCGAGCATGAAGTTCTGCAGCGCCGGCACGAGGGACGTGTAGTACGTGTGACCGATGTCCACCGGGCCGTCGTCGTCCATCAACTGGAAGTTCTTGTACTCCGCGTGCCCGAGCAGCATCACCAGAGCCGGCGCCTCGCCCATGTGCTCGGACAGGTGGATCGCGGAGCGCGCGGTGCGCATGCCCCGTTCGCGCTCCTCCTCCGAGTCGGGCAGCACCGCGTCGCGCGTCATGGCCGGCCAGTAGCGGTCCCAGGCGCGCTTGTAGATCTCCCCGATGCGCCGCCGCTTCTCCGCGTCGGTGACCACGAGCCACTGCCAAGGCTGCGAGTTGCCGCCGTTCGGCGCCTGGATCGCGGCGCGCAGGCACCGCAGGATCTCGTCCTCCGTGACCGGCTCGTCGGTGTACCGGCGGATGCTCTTCTGGGTCATCATGCCTTCGATCAAGTCCATGGCTATCCCTCTTCGATGTAGTTGGTGGCCGCCTCGGCGGCCGGTCAGTCGGAGCGCACGGCGAACCCCTGGTCGATGCCCCGCACTTCCCTCAGCCAGAACCACAGCCCGACGGTGATGAGCGACAGCAGCACGCCGCTCACCACGAACGCGACCTGCACGCTGACCGCCTGGGCGATGTAGCTGATCGGCAGGATCCCGAGCGGCATCAGGCCGTGGGACATCATGTCGATGGACATCACGCGGCCGCGCATGACCGGCGAGACCTGCAGGGTGACGATGGTGCGGTTCATGGACATGTTGACGGCGCTCATGAAGCCTACCGCGCCGACCGCAACCATCGCCCAGAAAGCGGTATCGGGCGCGCCGCACGCGGCCACGGTGCCGCCCCACAGGAAGCAGGTGAGGAACAGCCAGATGCCCTTGTGGCGCAGCGCGCCCATCTTCGCGAGCAGCAGCGAGCCGAGGATCGCCCCGACCCCCATCGCCGTCATCAGGAGCCCGAGGTCGTCCGGACCGCCCTGCATGACGTCGGTGTTGAACGCCGGCATGAGCGTGTTGATCGGCATCCCGAACAGGAAGGGCACGATCGAGAGCAGAATCAGGCCGCCGACGATCGGCGACCGGCGCGCGTAGTCGATGCCGTCGATGACGTCCCGCACCGGGCCGGTCGCGGCGCGCCGGCGGGTAGGCTTGCCGGTATGGCGCATGAAGAGCACGGTCACCGACGACACGATGTAGAGGACGGACAGCACGAGGTAGACGAGCCCCACGCCGAAGTGCGAGGTCGTGTCGCCCCCGGCGAACACCGCGATCAGGAACCCTGCCGCCGCCGGGCCGAGGATGCGCGACAGGTTCCACGCGCCCGTGCTGAATGCCATGGCGTTGAACATCAGCGGCTCGCCGACGATCTCGGGGATGAACGCCGTACGCGCCGGCATCGACAGCGCCAGCAGGGTCCCGTTCAGGAAGCCGACCCAGATGAAGTCCCAGAAGGAGACGTTGCCGGTCAGAACAATGATCGCCATGAACAGGGTCGCCACGCCGTTCAGCGCCTGCCCGTAAAGGATCACCTGGCGCTTGCGCAGGCGGTCCGCCAGCACGCCCCCCACCAGCGCGAAGACGACCTGCGGAATCATGAAAGAGAGCGTCACCCACGCCAGGTTGAGCGCCGACAGGGTCATCTCGTAGACCAGCCAGCCCTGGGCGACGAGCTGCATGTTCATTGCGAACGCGGAGCCGACCAGTCCGCTCCAGAGCAGCGCGTAGTCGCGGATCTTGAGCGACGCGAAGATGGACTTATCGGCCGGGATCAGCCCTTCTTCGGAGACGGCCGGTTCCGGACCCGGCTCGAGGTCCTCGGCGGTGGGGGGCTGGGCGGAGAGCGCGCGGGACTCGCGTCTCGCTCGAACCATGGACACTTCCGCTCCCGCGGCGCGAAACGGTACATTTTAGCGCAGGCGATATGATGGTCGGGAAAAGACCGGCCGCTGGGCAGGGTCGGACGCACCCCGTCAGAAGGAGACAAAACATGATGAAGACAGGCGCGTGCCATGGTTTCGAGGTGGAGATCCGCGACCCCGGCATCGCCTGGATTCGCTTCAACACGCCGGAGCGGCTGAACGGTTTCAACCAGGCCATCAAGCGCGACCTGATCGAAGCGGTCCTGCAGGCGCAGATGGACCACCGGGTCCGCGTGCTGGTGATCACCGGCGAGGGACGCGCTTTCTGCGCGGGGGACGACATCTCGGGCCAGGCCAAGGAGATCGGCGGCGAACCGATCATGGCGCCGATTCCCCACGGTCACGACAACGCCATCGGCACCTACGAGGGCCTGCGCCACCTCTCCCAGACGGTCAACCTGGCGCTCCGCAACTGCGACAAGATCGCCATCGCCGCCGTCAACGGCGTCGCCATCCAGACCGGCATGACCCTCGCCCTCGCCTGCGACTTCCGCATCGCCAGTGAGAGCGCACGCCTCGGCAGCGCGACGCTGCGGTTCGGCCTGCTGCCCGACGAGGGCGGCCAGTACCTGTGCGTCCAGCTCATGGGCGTCGCGAAGACCATGGACTTCTTCATCAACAGGCGGATCGTGGGCGCCCGCGAGGCCCTCGAACTCGGCCTGCTGCACGAGGTCGTCGCGGACGCCGAACTCGAGGAGCGGGTGATGGCCCTGGCGACGGACATCGCCAACGGACCCCAGGTCGCCATCCGCATGCTGAAACGGTCCGTCTACAACGCCGCGGACATGACCTTCGAGCAGTCCCTCGACGAGATCGCCGCCAAGACCGCCGTGACCGACCACCACCCGGACGCGCGCGAGGGCGGCTCTCGTTCCGCGAGAAGCGCGCGCCCGAGTTCAACGCGTGGCTGGAGGAGTACCGGTCGTCCTGACGTTTCGGCGCACGCTCTGCAAGGCACATCCCGCGTGACCCGGCCCACGGACACGAACCTGATCCTGCGCGCCCTGATCGTGCTGGGGCTCGTGGCGTTCGGCGTGTGGCTGACGGCCGACCGTGGCCTGCTCACCCTCGCGCTCGACGCCGACCGGAGTTACATCTCCTGGGTCATCATCGGGCTCTACGCGGTTGCCACGGGCCACTGGCTTTGGCTTTCCCACACGTTGACCGAAGAGCGGAAGCGGTTCGCCGCGCTCGAGGGCGAATTGCGGACCGAACGGCCCGACCTGTCCCGGCTACGCCAGGGCCTGATCGGACACTTCCTGCACAACTGGGATGAGCGCGGGGCGCGCGGCGACGCCGGACCGCTGCTGACGGCATTCGGCGACGAACTGGCCAACCGGCACGCGCTCGGGCACTTCGCGAGCGACGCTCTGCTCAAACTCGGGCTGCTCGGCACGATCGTCGGTTTCATCCTGATGCTGCTGCCCGTGGGCAACATCGAGGAGTTCGACCCGAGCCTCATGCAGCAACTGCTCTCCGCGATGAGCGGCGGCATGGCCGTGGCCCTCTACACGACCCTCGCCGGCCTCGTCACCAGCACGCTGCTGAAGCTCCAGTACCACATGCTCGACGCCTCGGCGGCGGAGCTCGCGACGCGCCTGGCCGTGCTGACGGACGTGTACCTGACGCCCAACGGGGCTGAGCGGGAGGAGAGCCCTCAGCCGGGGAGCGCGAGGGGGAACCCCTCGCAAGAAGATCATGCGCCATAGCATCTACGGCCGCTCCGAGTCCCAGGACGCCTTCACGGACCTCCTGTTCAACGCCCTGCTCGGCTTCGCGTTCATGTTCGTCGCCGCCTTCTCGCTGATGGCGGATCCCACCGAGGGCGGCAACGTCGAATCCAAGGCCGAGATCCTCGTCACCGTGCGGTGGGCGGACCGCCACCCTGACGACGTCGACACCCTCGTCGAGGGACCCGGCGGCAACCTCGTCTGGTACCGGAACCGCGACACGGGACTCATGCACCTCGACCGGGACGACCGCGGCCTCTTCCAGGACCGCGTCACCCTGGACGGCAAGACCATCTCCAACCCGATCAACCAGGAGACGGTGACCCTGCGCGCCCTGAAGCCCGGCGAGTACGTGGTCAACGTGCTGCACTACCAGGCCAACTACCCTGAACCGCTGCCGGTCTCCATCAAGGTCGAGAAGCTCAACCCGAGGGTCGAACTGGTCTACTACGGCACGCGCGAACTCACCGGCGTCGGCGACGAGCAGACCGCCGTCCGCTTCACCGTCGGGGCGAACGGCGAGGTGACGGGAACGAACGAACTGCGCAAGAACCTCCTCGTGAAAGTATCGGGGCGCAAGGCATGATCGGCGCCCTGGTCGGACTTGCGCTGGCGTACGCGGCCCTCGCCGCGCTGCTCGCCCACCTCAACCTCCGCACGCGCCTGCCGCTCGCCGTCAAGGCCGGCGCCATCGTCGTCGTGACGGGGCTCTACGTCGCTGCCTGGCAGGCACACAAGGGCTTGCTCGGATGGGCCACACCCGAATCGCTGCCAGACCAGTTCCGCCTGCACTGGGTGACGGTGGACGAACCGGACAAGGCTTCCGGCGGCCCTGGCGCGATCTACTTCTGGGTGCGGGAACTCGACGAGGCGGGGCTCGCGCAGGGCGCGCCGCGCGCGTACAGCATCCCGTGGGACGAGGCGACGGCGGAAGAAGCTGCCGAAGCGTTGGCGCGGCTCCAGGAAGGCGAGCCGCTGAACGGGTTCCTGAGCCGCCAGGCGCTCGCGCCCGAAACCGAGACAGAGATCGAAGGGGCGGACTACGGAAGCGGGTTCGACTCCGCGGTGAGCGGCGAGCGACCGCGTTTCGAGTTCAGCCGCGTGCCGCCGCCGGCGTTGCCGGCGAAGGCAATGCCCGAAGGCTGACAGTGTCGCATCCAGCACGGCTCGGGACCCACCGTGCACTGGCCGCCGCATGCACGGTGGTGCTTCTCGCCGCCGCGGCGAACGCCGACTTCTACCTGGGCGCCGCGTTGGGCGGCGACCGCTCGCCGTCGATGCTCCTCGTCTCGGGCGACGACGACCGTGCGGCCCGATGCGACGAGTTCATCAACCCACGCTACGCCGAAATGCCTGCCTGCACGGCCCCCGACCGGAGTCCTGGCGCGGCGGACGCGTGGACGAGCAGCTTCGACAGCGGCTGGGGCGCGTTGGCCGGGCTCGCCGCCGGCTATCGCTTCGCAGAGCGGTTCCGCATTGAACTGGAAGCGGACTACGGCAGGGTCGATCTGGACAACGCTTCCCCCATCAATGCCCCTTCCGGCGTCGCCTACGACAGCATCGCTACGCCGGAACTCGCGCGCGCGTACGAGCGCATCGGGACGGCCGACTTTCTCGGCCTGTTCGTCAACCTGTACTGGGACATGCCCAACCGGACGCGGTTCACGCCGTTCATCGGCGTCGGCGCGGGCGCGGGCTTCGCCACCATGGAGTACGACGTGCTGTGGGAGCGCACGGACAACCTCGACGAAGTCATATACGCGGGCGCCGGCTTGCCCAACGAAGACGAGATTCGCCGCAACCTGGTAGGCGGCGACACGCGCGCCAGGGAGCGGTTGCGCGATCGGCTCGGCGTCGCGCATGTCACCGCAGGCGTCGCCTACGCGTTGACGGAACGACTGTCCCTCGAGCTACGGGCGCGTTACGTCCGTTCGGCTGAGTTCGGCGACGGGGGCTCCTACATCACGCTGCGCGGCCACGCCTCCGGGCTGCGCCGCGACGGCAGCGAGCCGGTGCGCTGGCAGGTGGAGACGGACGACACGGAGCGCCTCCGGGTCGGCCTGAGATTGAACTACCGCCTCTGACGGAGTGGCTCCCCGGCCGGCGGGACGACCGGGAATCGGCCGATGCCGGCTACGGCGCCGCCTCCGTAACGTGCTCCGGGCCCGCCTTCTTCGGGGTGACGGGGCTGTCGGCCGGGTCGTCCACCAGGATGAACATCAGCACCAGGGCCGCAACGGTCGCGAGCCCGAGGATCACGGGCAGGGATGTCATCAAACGTTTCATCGTCTCCTCTGTCGTCAGTGCCGCTGCACGAGAGGCAGCCTCGTATCGCTCCCGTTACTGGAGCCAGGTCATCCGGGGCAGCTCCTGGTTGCCGAGCGCGACTTCCCGGTCCTCGTAGGCCCGCGCACGCACATAGGCGTGTATCCGCGCGCTGTCCTCGGGGGCCAGCACGTCGTCGAACGCGGCCATCCCGTTCGGCGCCAGGGTGCCCTCGAGCACGATCTGGTCGAAGATCGCGTGTATCTCCGGGGTCATCAGGCGCAGGTCGGGAATCGTTCCGCCGGAGCGCGCCAGCACGCCGTGACACACCCCGCAGTAGCTGTTGTAGAGGCGCTCGCCCTGCGCGAGCTCCGCATCGCCGACATCGGCAAGCTGCTGCTCGGGAATGGACCGGTCGACCGCCGTCGGCGGCGGCAGTTCAAGGGCGCCCCCGAGCGCGAACGTCAGCAACCGGCCGAGGTTGCCCTGAGTCACTGACACCGTGTTCGTCTCGCCGGCGAACAGCTCCCCGCCGCCGGTGCCGGTGAGGATCGAGACATACTGCACGCCGCCGATCTGGTAGGTGACCGGCGGGGCCATCATCGAGACCTGCGCGTCGAACCGCCAGAGTTCCTCGCCGGTCTCCTTGTCCCGCGCGATGAACATCCCCTGCGCATCGCCCTGGAACACGAGCCCGCCGGCGGTCCCGAGGACGCCGCCGTTCCAGTAATGCGGCAGCTCGACCGTCCAGGCGGAATCGCCCGTCAGCGGATCGAACGCCTTGAGATAGCCCTTCGCGGCCGGCGCGTCCGCGGTGTTCTCGACCAGGAGCTGCGAGATGCGCCCGAACTCGATGCCGAGGTTCCATGCGCCCGGGTTGTACTTGTAGACGCCGGTTTCCTGCCACTCCTCGGACATGCCGTAGATGAGCGGGTTGTCCTGCGCCGGGATGTAGACCAGGCCCGCCTCCACGTCGACCGACATGGCCTGCCAGTTGTGGGCGCCGATGGGCCCCGGCAGGATCCACTGCGGCTCCTCCGAGTAATCGACTTCCGGGTTCTCCACCGGGCGCCCCGTCTCCATGTCCACGTGGGTCGCCCAGGTGATCGTGGCGAAGGGGTGCGCCCGCAGCAGCTCGCCGCTGCCCCGGTCGATGACGTAGAAGAAGCCGTTCTTCGGCGCCTGCATCAGGACCCTCCGCATCTCGCCGTCCACTTCCATCTCGGCCAGCGCGATGTCCTGCACGGCGGTGTAGTCCCAGTTGTCGCCCGGGGTGGTCTGGTAGTACCAGTTCATGACGCCGGTGTCGGCGTCGCCCGCGACGCTCGCCGCCCGGAACAAGTTGTCGCCCACGCCCCGCCCGCGGGCCGCCCGGGTAC
>VXNE01000510.1 GCA_009840715.1 Gammaproteobacteria bacterium | reverse complement strand
CCGGCGCTCCCACGCGGTGGTCGCCCAGCACGGCGATCGGATCGCCGCCAGGGGGGATTTCGCCGACCGATTCCGCGTGGGCGCGTACGCGCCAGGCCGGGTAGGAACCCTTCGCACGGTTGCGGAACGCGTCTTCGGCGCGCACCGCGAGGTCGAACGGCTCGCCGGGCCGCACGACCGACGGGGCGAAGCCGTGTACGCCGGCCAGGGTCGTCCCGGCAACCCGGATGGGCTGGATGGGCAGGGAGAACAGTTGACCTCGACCGTCCAACACGACGTACAGCGGAAACGGCATGCGGTCGCTCGAGAACGTCGGCATCAGCAGGCCACGCCCGCCGCCAGAACGGTCGCCGTAGGTGACGGTCACGGTGTCGCCGGGGCCGAGCGATCCCTCGGTGAGCCGGAAGAACAGCATGGGCGCGGGCGCGCGGAAACCGCCGTGCATGCCGGAGACGGGCATGGCGTCGGCGACGAAGCGAGCGGCTGCGTTCGAGGATGCGATCGAGACATGATGGTCGCCGCCGGGCGCGTCCGCCTGCAACGTACCGTGATTCGCCAGGAAGTGCCGGGGCACCACGATGCCGCCGCCGGGAGCGACTGCGGCCGAGCCCACGCGCCAGGTCTGGGTGAACGTGGCCCAGGACCGCGCCTCGAAGGGCCCGGTCTCGGCGGTGAGCTGACCGAGCGCGTCGGGATGCTCGTCGAGGAGCGCGAGTTCCCGGATGTAGGCGTTGATGGCGACCATGCCGGCCGGTCTCACGGCATTGTTGCGGTGCACGGCGGTCGACAGGTTGACGGGCAGGTAGCCTCCCGTCATTGCATACGCATTGGCCCAGTCCCAGAGAGTGTTCGCCCGCTGCCGCGCGGTCTCGATGTCGGTGGGGCGCGCTGCGACCTCGGCCTTCAGTTGGTCTACGCGGGCGCGCAGTTCCGGATCCAGGTAATCCGGGGTCTGGGCGGTCGCCATCGGGGAGAGCACGGCCACGACAAGGGCGACGGTGTAGCGGCGGAGCCGGGGAGCGGACATCGAGCAATCTCCAATCGGACCGGAGCGTCGGACGGGTGGCCGGATTGTCGCATGGCGCCCCCGGGCGCCGAGCCGAGCGTGCGCGTTACCGATAGACGCGCTCGAAGTCCCTCCAGTAATCCGAGTATGTCTTCGACACACAGCCGGGGTCGGCGATCTCGCAGCCGCCCGCCTTGCTCGCGAACACCGCCAGCGACATCGCCATGCGATGGTCGTCGTAGGTGTCGAAACGGGCCGGAAGGGGTCGGGAGACGGGCGCGATCGCGATCCAGTCCGGGCCCTCGTCTACCGTCACACCCGCCTTGCGCAACTCGCGGGCCGGACATGCGATCCGGTCGCACTCCTTGTGCCGGAGGGTCGAGAGCCCCGTGATTCGCAGGGGCGCCGGCAGGAATGGCGCCATCGCCATCAGGGTGGGTGCGGCATCGGGCATGGACTCCATGTCCACGGTGGCCAGCGCCCGGAGTTGCTTCGGTCCGGTGATCGAGACCCCCTCGGGCGTGGCTGCCACGGCGGCGCCAAGACGGTCACACAGGTCGAGGAACGCGAAGTCGCCCTGGGTGGTCGATGTCCCCAGGTTGTCGAGCCGCACGGTCGAAGCATGCAGCGTCGCGAGGGCGGCATGGTAGGTCGCGGCCGACGCGTCTCCCTCGATCCTGACGAGGCCGCCGCGGTAGGAGCCCGGCGCCACCCGAAGCGTGCGCGCGTCCAGCGTCTCGATGGAGACGCCGCGCCGCGCCATCTCGTTGCGGGTCACTGCCACGTACGGCGCGGAGACGAGGTCGTCCTTGATGCGGATGACGAGGCCCTCAGGCAACCGTGCGGCGGCGAGCAGCAGCCCGGACAGGTGCTGGCTCGTGACGCTCGTGCCGACCGACACCTCCGGCGCCGGGACCGTGGGTCCGCGCACGGAGATCGGCAGGTGTCCGCCATCGACGGCGCTGGTCTCGCACCCGAGTTCCAGGAGTGCGTCGATCATGTCGTGATTGGGACGCGCGCGCAGGGGCGGGAGCCCATCCAGGTGTGTCACGTCGCGACGCAACGCGGCCATGGCGAGCAGCAGCCGCAGGGACACTCCGCTCAGCCTGAGGCGCAGGCGGATCTCGCCTTCGCCGAGGGTGGCGGCCGGTTCGATCGTGAGCCGGGACGGACCGGTTTCGCGGATGTCCGTCCCGAGCGCGCGCAAGGCGTCGATCATGTCGTCGGCGTCGTCGCAGCGCGGCACGCCGTGCAGGGTCGAGGGCGCCTGGGCGAGTGCCGAGATCGCGAGTTGGCGCAGCGCGATGGACTTGCTCCCGGGCAGCGTGACCGTCGTATCGAACGGTCGGGTGAGCCTCGGGACGGAACGCGCGTCACTCATGGAGGTCTGCTCCAACCATGCGGAGGCCGCCCGCCGTGGCCGTGGCGGCCGCGCCTGGGCGGGTTCAGGCCAACTCGGCGAACGCCTTCTCGGTCCCCTCGAGCGCCTCTTCGATATCGGCCTCGGTATGCGCCACGGACAGGAACATGTTGTGCCACGGATGCAGGTACACGCCGTGGCGCAGCGCGTTGACGCAGAACGCGAAGCCCTTCTTCGTGTCCGGGTCGTCCTCGAACTGCAGCATGGGCATCTGGGGCGGCCCGCTCTGCAGGATGCCGTGACCGTGGCGCTGGGCCTGCTCGTAGAGGCCGTCGCGGAACTGTTGCCCAAGGCGTTCCATGTAGCGCGGCGCGTCCGTCTCGGCCAGCACATCGAGCGTCTCGCTTGCGGCGGCGAAGGGTGCTCCCTGGTACCAGAAGGACCCGGTCACGAAGATCTTCTCGGCCGCCTCCCTGTAGTGGTCGCCGCCGACTACGCCGGCCAGGGGCTCGCCGTTCGCGATCGCCTTGCCCCAGGCGGAGAGGTCCGGCTGGATGCCGAACTCGGACCAGCTCGCATCGAGGGACAGGCGCAGGCCGCCGCGCACGTCGTCCAGGATGAGCGCCGCGCCCTCGGCGTCGCAGATCTCGCGCACCTTCCGCGCGAAGGCGGGGTCGACGAGCTCCTGCGTGTGCGGTATGTCGTGGCGGTACGTCGAGACCACGATGCCGGCGAGATCGCCGCTCGCTGCGTCCGCCGCGGCCGTGACGCTCTCGATGTCGTTGAACCGGTACGTCGGGTAGTGCACGTGCTCTTCGGGCGGCGTGCCCCGGGACATCCGGTTCGCCCAGGGCTGGGACCCGTGGTAGGCGGTCTCGCAGACGAGAATCTTGCGCTTTGTGGAACGGGAACGCGCGATCATGTTGCAGACGGTGGTCGCATCGTTGCCGTTCTTCGCGAAGATCGCCCAGTCGGCGTGGCTCACCTGGCGCGTGAACTTCTCGGCGAACTCGAGCAGCGCCGCCGGCGGTCCGTTGGCCATGTCGAGCCGTTCGCGCTGGGCATCCGCCGCGGCGCGAATGCGCTCGTTGCCGTACCCCGCGATCATTGGTCCGTAGGCGCAGATGAAGTCGATGTACTCGTTGCCGTCGACGTCCCACATGCGGCAACCGGAGGTGCGCTCGAAGAACTGCGGATAGGCGTCCGGCAGCCTGGGACGAACCGCCATGTGGCCGTACATCCCGTTGGGCAGAACGCGTTGCGCGCGTTCCCGCAGCGCCTGATCTCTTGTCTTGTCGGCCACGTCCAGGTCGCTCCCTGTCTCCTTTACCGCCCTGATGTTATGCGCTACGGTTCGGACCATCCACTACGCGGAGGCGAGTCCATGCACCTGGGAATGGCGGCGATCTTCCAGAATCCCGAGAACCACATCACGGACGGTGAGGTCTACGCGAACGAGCTGAAGCTCGCCGCGCTGGCGGAGCCGCTGGGCTTCGACTCGATCTGGGGGGTCGAGCACCACTTCACGGACTACACCATGTGTCCGGACGTGCTGCAGTTCCTGACCTACATGGCCGGGCGCACCGAGCGCATCCAGCTCGGCTCGATGGTCGTGGTGCTGCCGTGGCACGACCCGATCCGCGTCGCGGAGCAGGTCTCCATGCTCGACCACATCTCCGAGGGACGGTTCATTCTCGGTCTCGGCCGGGGCGCCGGGCGCATCGAGTTCGAGGGTTTCGGGGTTGACATGGGCGAGTCCCGCGAGCGCTTCGTCGAGGCGGCGGAGATCGTCCTGACCGGCCTCGAGCAGGGGTGGTGCGAGTACGACGGCAAGCACTACCAGCAGGCGGCCCGGGACGTCCGCCCGCGGCCGGCCCGCACCTTCAAGGGACGCACCTACGCGGCGGCGGTCTCGCCCGAGTCGGTCGAGATCATGGCGCGGCTCGGCATCGGCATCCTGGTGATTCCGCAGAAGCCCTGGGACATGATCGATCACGAGCTCACGACCTACCGCAAGGTCTTCCAGGAAGTGAACGGCGCTCCGGCGCCGGCGCCGATCATCTCGGGCTGGGTGTTCTGCGACCAGGACGAGCAGCGCGCCCGCGAGATGGCCGTGCGCTGGATCGGCGGATACTGGGAGACGGCGCGCAAGCACTACGAGATCGGCGGCGCCCACTTCGCGAACACGAAGGGCTACGAGTTCTACGCGGCCATGTCCGCGGCCCAGCAGGCGAGTGCGGCGGAGACCACCGAAGCGTATCTGGACCTGCAGGTGTGGGGCACGCCCCAGATGTGCATCGACCGGATCCGGCAGACGACGGAACGCATGCGGTCAGAGACGTTCAACTCGGTCTTCAGCTACGCGGGCATGCCGTACGACGAGGCGGAACGCAACCTGCGGCTCTTCGCACAGGAGGTGCTTCCCGCACTGCGGGACGAGCAGGCGGTCGCGGCCGGCAGTTGAGGGCGCGCGCCGGCGCACGCGGACGGAAGGGAGAGAGAGCGGCCAAACCAGCCAGACACTCAGACAGGGAGGGCGACGGGTCATGAACACGCCACTCAAGAAGGAATATTCCAATCTCGGGTTCGACCCGGACGCGTTGCGCGACAAGTACCGGGACGAGCGCGACAAGCGCATGCGCGACGACGGGGACGAGCAGTTCCTGCGCACCCGGGAGGAGTACGGCCACTTCGCGGAGGAGGATCCCTTCGTCGAGGAACCCGAGGAGCGGGAGCCGGTCCAGAGAGAGGTCGACGTCGCCGTCATCGGCGGCGGCTTCAGCGGCATCATGGCCGCCGCGCGGCTGAAGGAACGGGGCGTGGAACAGGTCATGCTGATCGAGTCCGGTGCGGACTTCGGCGGCACGTGGTACTGGAACCGCTATCCGGGTTCGCAGTGCGACATCGAGTCGTACTGTTATCTGCCGCTCCTCGAGGAACTCGACTACATGCCGAAGGAGAAGTACTCCTACGCGCCCGAGATCTTCGAGCACTGTCAGCGCATCGGCGAGTACTACGGGCTGTATGAGCTATCGCTATTCCAGACGCGGGTCACCGAACTGCGCTGGAACGAGGACGACAGCCGCTGGACCGTGGCTACACATCGGGGCGACGACATCCGCGCGCGTTTCGTCGTCCAGGCGGCGGGCACGGCGAACGTGCCGAAGCTGCCGGGCATCGAGGGCATCCACGACTACAAGGGCCACTGCTTTCACACGAGCCGCTGGGACTACGACTACACCGGCGGCGACCATTCCGGCGGTTTGACCAGACTCTCGGACAAGCGGGTCGGGATGATCGGTACCGGCTGCACGGCCATCCAGGCGGTGCCGTTTGTCGGCGAGCACGCCAAGGAGCTCTACGTGTTCCAGCGCACGCCGTCGTCGGTGGACCTGCGCGGCAACAGCCCGACGGACGAGGACTGGTACCGTTCATTACAGCCGGGCTGGCAACGCGAGCGGCGCGAGAACTTCGCGGACATCGTCGTGGGCCGCCCGTTCGAGGAAGACCTCGTGGCGGACGGCTGGACGGACATCTTCCGCCGCCTGCAGTCGGTGCTTCCGCCGGAAGAGGCGGTCGAAGGCGATCCGGAGGAAATGGCCCTCGCGGCGGAGATCGAGGACTTCCGCAAAATGAACGAGATCCGCTCGCGGGTGGACGGCGCGGTGGCCGATCCGGAGACGGCGGAGGCGCTGAAACCCTGGTACCGCCAGTTCTGCAAGCGCCCCACCTTCAACGACGAGTACCTCGAGACGTTCAACCGGCCGAACGTGCACCTGATCGACGTGAGCGAGCGCAAGGGCGTGGACCGCGTCACGGAGAAAGGCATAGTCGCGAACGGCATCGAGTACGAGGTCGACTGCATCATCTACGCCACGGGCTTCGAGATGACCTCCGCACCACACCGCCGGGTCAGCTTCGACGTCATCGGACGCGACGAGAAGTCCCTCTTCGAACACTGGGGGCAAGGACTCAGGACGATGCACGGCATGGCGAGCCACGGGTTCCCGAACTGGTTCTTCATCGGCGTGAACCAGAATGGGCTGTCCGTGAACATGACCGCGATGTTCGACGACCAGGCCCGGCACGTTGCCTACATCATCGACGAGGTCATGCGGCGTGGCAGCCAGCTCGCGGAGGTCACCCCCGACGCGGAAGCGGAGTGGGTCGCCGAGATCCAGCGGCTGTCATTCGCCAACCGTGAGTTCTACGAGGCCTGCACGCCGGGGTACTACAACAACGAGGGCCAATTGGACGACCCGGGCAAGGGCATCATCAACCATGCCTATTCGCCGGGCATCAACGCCTTCAACGCGCTACTCGGGGAGTGGCGCGAGCAGGGGGATCTCGACGGGTTCGAACTGCGTTGACGAGGAGTTCCCGGCGCGGCACGCGCCGGGAACCCGGAATCGTTCGCTAGCCACCCATCTCGAAGAAGCAGAGCTTGTTGCCGTCGAGGTCGCGCACGTACGCCCCGTAGAAGGTCGGCAGGCGTTGGCCCGGTTCGCCCTCGTCGGTGGCGCCCAGGGAGATCGCTTTGGCGTACAGGCTGTCCACGCCTTCCTGGCTGCCGCCGGGGATCGCGATCATGTTGCCGTTGCCCGGATGTTGCGTTTCCTCGTTGTAGGGGATGCAGATGGCCAGCATGGCGGCCCCCGGTCCCGTCCCGTAGAACTGGATCCGGTCCATGCCGAAGAGGCGCGAGACACCGAGTTCGCCGAGCAGCTCGTCATAGAAGGCGGTGGCGCGTGGCATGTCGTTCACGCCGATCGTTGCGTATCCCAGCATGGGCTGTCTCCGTGGTGAAAGTGGGTGCGGCGGCGAAGTCTAAGCGCGCGCCTGCTACAACTCCAACCTTGGCGTCCAGGAGGCGCCAGCTCGCGCTAGGCCGCGAGCGCCAACTCCCGCCACGCGCCGCGCAGCACCCGCGCCGCCGACCGCAGGAAGATGCCGAGCAGCACGACCGCCACCACCAGGTCCGGCCATGGCGAGTCGTAGATCCATACCGCGGTCGCCGCGGCGATCACCGCGACGCCCTCGATGACGTCGTTGCGCGAGCACTCCCAGGACGACGACATGTTGATGTCGCCGTCGCGGTATGGCGTGAGGAGCCAGAGACAGAGGGCGTTCGCGACCAGGTTGACGGCCGCCGCGGCGGACATCGTCGACGCTATCGGCGCCTGAAGGTCGGTGAGCCGCCAGGCGATCTGAACGGCCACGGCGAGCGCGGCGGC
>VXNE01000488.1 GCA_009840715.1 Gammaproteobacteria bacterium | reverse complement strand
GACTCGGCCGGGGCGAGCACGGCGTCCGCGTCCGCCTCGGTGCGGACGGTGACGTCCACGTACATCATGGGTCGGAGCGCGAGGTCCGCGTTCGCGACCTCGACGAAGGCCGTCAGCGCGCGGGTTTCCGGATTCACGGCGGAGCGGAAGAACAGGATCGTGCCGGTCCACTGGCGGCCGGGGAAGGCGTCGACCTCGATGGAGGCCTGGCTGCCCTCGCGCACGTGGCGGAGGTCCTCCTCGTAGAACTCGGCCTGCGCCCAGAGCGTCGAGTGGTCGGCGATCTTGAGCACGGTCACGCCGGGCGCCAGCGCCAAGCCTTCCAGGGAGTCGCCCATCTTCTCCACGATGAAGCCGGAGGCGGGGGCGAAGAACCGCACCGTGCGGGAAGCGGCGCCGGAGTCGGCGAGCTGCGAGATCTGCGCTTCCGTCATGTCCCAGTAGCGCAGGCGTTCGCCAGCCGCATCCCGTAGCGAGCGCGCCCGCTCCACCGTCTCGGCTTGGGCGCCGGCGTCCCGCAGGCGCTCGACGTACTCCATCGCCGCGAGGTACTCGCGCTGCGTCGTCACCAGTTCGGGACTGTAGATGTCGAACAGGACGTCGCCGCGCTCGACGTACTCGCCGACGTTGTGGACGCGGGCGTGTTCGATCCAGCCGCGGAACTTCGTGTTGACGGAGACCAGCTTCTCCTCGTTGTGGGCGAGGACCCCGACGGTGCGGATCGACACGGGGATCGCACCCCGGCGGGCCTCGGCGGTACGGACGGCGAAGTTCTGCAGGAAGCCCGAGCTCACCCGAACCGTGCCTTCCGCTGCATCGGCGTCCGCGTACACGGGCACGAGGTCCATGCCCATCGGGGACTTCCCGGGCTTGTCCGAGCGGAAGGAGGGGTCCATGGGCGCGCGCCAGTAGAGGATGCGGCGTTCCCGGGTATCGGCGCCGGCGGCCTGGGCGGCGTCGGTCGTGCGGCCGTCCACGAACCCCCAGCCGAACGGGTCCCAGGCCAGCAGTGCGGTGGCGGCGGCGCCGAGGATCGACCCGGCCAGCAGCGGCAGGAGCAGGCTGGGCGCCTTCATGACGCCACTTCCGGGAACGCCGTGCCGATCGCCCGTTCCATGTCCGCCAGCGCCCGCATGTAGTCGGACTCGAGGCGCGCCAGTTCGAGGCGCGCGTCTAGGAGCATCGCCTCGCTGTCGAGCAGGTCCAGGACATCCACCGTACCCGCGGAGTAAGCCGCCTCGGCCGAACGCAGCGCCTGTTCCGCCTGCGGCACCAGCGCGCGCTCATGGAGCCTGATGCGCGTGGCGATCCCCATCAGGCGGGCGCCGGCTTCGCGCACCGCGGCGTCGACGTCGTTCACCGTGCGATGCAGGGCCGCCCGCGCGGCGTCGAGACGTGCGGTGGCCTCGCGGATACCCGCCGCGTACCTGCCGCGCTGCAGCGGGATGCTGACGCCGATGCTGAAGCTGAACTGGTCCTCGCCGTTGTCGCCTGGCGGGGCGAGGCGGCCGGCGCGGTCCCGCCGGTCGCCCACCGGATTCCACGCGGCGCCGAGGACGATGTCCGGCCAGGGTTCCCGGCGGGCCAACCGGACGTTGCCGCGCTCCGTCTCCATGCGCAGCCGTGCGACGCGCACCTCCGGACGGTGTGCCCTGCCGAGTTCCCGCAAATGCTCTTCGTCGAAGTCGGTCTCGGGGCGGGTCCGGAGCCGGATCGCGGGCAGGGGGGCGTCGGCGGGCCGGTCGCGGAGCGTGTTGAGCCCCGACTCGGCCGCGACCCGCTCCTGCAGCAGTGCGTCGCGACGCGAGAGGGTCCGGGTGACTTCCGCCTGCAGCCTGACGACGGACTGCTGCACGCCCGTACCCTGGGAGTAGCGCGCCTCGGCCAGCGTCTCGTACAGGCGCAGGAGATCCGCTTCCTGGTCCGCGACGGCGATGGCCCGGTCCAGGTACGCCAGTTCGTAGTAGGCGAGCTTGACCTCCCGTACGACCGCGGAGCGCTGGGCCTCGACGAGCGCCGCGCGCGCGTCCGCCCGAGTGCGCGCCACGGCGCCCCGGTCGGCGCGCTTGCCGAACCAGGGCAGCGCCTGTTGCACGGCGATGCCACCGCGCTGCGGGCCTACCCGGGTTTCCGGAGGCTGGCCATGCACCGTCAGGGAGACGGTCGGGTCCGGTAGCGCGGTGGCCTGCGGGATGCGCTGGCGCGCCGCCGCGGTCGAAAGCTCCGCCTCCCGGATGCCCGGGTTGCGTTCCAGCGCCTCCCCGATCAGCGCGGCAAGCGTCGGGTCTCCGTTGTCGGCGTATGTCGGGCCGGACAGCGGCGTGCCGGGCGCAGCGCCGAGTGGCTCCGCGTGGAGCGGACCGTACGCCCACAGCAGCGCGGCCGACAGGCTGGCCACCGCGGCTGGCATGATGTGCATGACCTTCCTCCGAAATCGTGAATCGTTCCCGGGGAACGGCGCGGCGTTATGGCCGGGCGTTCGCGGCGCGAAGCACTCGTCGCGGGGAACCGCGACGTTTCGGAGTAGCTAGTTCAGCAGCAGGTCGAAGCGGCGCACCGGCGTATCGGCGGCGCGCGACGGTTCCCGTACTGGGGGAGCGTGGCTGCGAGGACCGAGGGGCGTCAGGGCCGCCGGCGGAGGAAACGCGGGCGCGCCCGCGCCGTCGTCCAGGGACACGGCTGTCGGGTCGAGCGGCACAGGTGCGCGCTCGGGGAGAAGCCCGGCCGGCGCGCAGTCCCCGGCGCAGTCGATGCGCTCGCAGTCGGCGTACCCGGGCTCGCCGCCATCGCCGTGGTGCGCTGCGTGCGGGGACGCGGGTTCGGCGGCGAACGACGCCGTACCGCATGCACACGCTACTCCGCCCCAGGTGACGGCGGCCACCAGCAGCGAGGTCGACATCCACGGCCTTCTGATCATGCCCCACTCAATACGCCTCGCGGACACCGGCGTCAAGTCCGGTCGGGGCTCGGTAATGGGTCGTTCCGAATTCCGGATTTCTGGCACGGGAATTGCCAAAACCCCTTGGCAAGGGGCCGCCGAGACGCATCCGTGGATTGCGTTTCTGCGGGAGCTGTGATTGAATGCATAGGTAACCGCCACCGCCCCTCCGAGGGAGGAGCGGAAGCGGTTCGAAGAGTCTTGGGGGCGTTAGTTCAGCAGGCAGAACAGTCGGACTTAGCACTCGGCAGACGCCAGTTCGAATCTTGCACGCTCCACCCTTTTCAGACCCTCAAAACCCCTGCCATTCGGGTCTTTCCGCCCTGCTGGCATAGTCCAGCCTACACGTTTAAACGCTTCCTGACAACTGCTCGGTGTAAGAATCTGAGTGTCTTCTCACAACTTTTGCACAGCAATTGTGGGACTCTGACCTGGCTATAGTCACCGTCTGCTATCTTTCGATAGGGTCCCTCTAGGCTCCGGTTTTCAGTCCAACTCCTTGTGATCAGGCGCCACGACGTACCATAGCCTTGCCTAGCCCTGTAGGTTACCCGAAGGCGTGGGAGCCCGGGCCATACGCACCACCATTCTGACAAGAGAAGGTGATTTGGCGGAACCGCCTCCGGCGTTACGAAGTCATCGCAAGACTCAAGGTACCCGGCTCCTCTGCTCGGGGCGTGGACTTGGACCCTCGTACCAGCGACGCGGCTTCATGGTGGAGTCCCAACCCGATGATCGTGCGTCGTTCGACTAGCTTTGACCGACGCTCTTTGTAATGCCCTCGACCTTCCGTCGATTGGGTGGAGGTCGGTCCCCATGTGACTTGGGGGAGAGCAGCTGGCGGACGTGAGCGCGCACGGCGAAGGTGCGCGGACCACCTCGCAGCCGTGACCGCTGCTGCGCGGACAGGCGATCGCCCCTGTCTTCAAGATCAAGGGATGCGATAGTCTCCGTCCACCCCCCGAGGATCCTCATGGCGGCAAGACTCGAAGAACTCCAACCCGAGTGCACCGTTCGCGGTGTGCGCGCCGAAGCGGTCACCGTGGTTGGCGTGAAGTGGCACGGGTCCGACACCCTGACGCTTTTGTACCGCGCGGCATCCGGCAAGGTGGGCGAGGAACTGCTCTATCGGGACGACGAAGCGCGGCTTGAGTTAGTGTCCGAGGGCCGTCCCTGGAGCTTCGACGGGGACGGTGGCCTGTACCGCCTTGTGGCCGAGGCACAGCGGATTCGGCTCGCCCATCTCTTCGATCCGATGCTGGCGGTGCATACGTCCCTCGTGGACCCGTTGCCGCACCAGATCACCGCGGTCTACGAAGCCATGCTGCCTAGGCAGCCGTTGCGTTTCCTCCTCGCCGACGACCCGGGCTCGGGCAAGACCATCATGGCGGGGTTGCTTGTCAAGGAACTGATCGCTCGGGGAGACCTAGTGCGGTGTCTGGTGGTGTGCCCCGGCAGTCTGGTGGAGCAGTGGCAGGACGAACTCTACCGACGGTTCGATCTCCGCTTCGAGATCATGACGCACGACAAGGTGGAGGCCGCGCACACCGGCAACTGGTTCCTGGAAAACGACCTCGCGATCGCCCGCCTGGACCAACTCGCGCGCAGCGACGACGTACAAGAGAGACTCTCGGCGCGCGGCTGCCGCTACGACCTCGTGATCTGCGACGAGGCGCACAAGATGTCGGCGACGTTCTTCGGCGGGGAGATCAAGTACACGAAGCGATATCGCCTTGGCCAGCTTGTGTCCGGCCTGACTCGCCACCTTCTCCTCATGACGGCCACTCCGCACAACGGGAAGGAAGAGGATTTCCAGCTGTTTCTCGCGCTGCTCGACGGGGATCGCTTTGAAGGGCGGTTTCGGGACGGCGCGCACCAAGTGGACGTGACGGACCTGATGCGGCGGATGGTCAAGGAGAAGCTGCTGCGTTTCGACGGCCGTCCGCTGTTTCCGGAGCGAATCGCGTACTCCGTCCCGTACCGGCTGACGGACGGGGAGGCGAGACTGTACCGTGCCGTTACAGAGTACGTACGTGAGGAGTTCAATCGCGCGGAGGCTTTGCAGAACGATAAGCGGGCCGGGACGGTCGGTTTCGCTCTCACCGTATTGCAGCGCCGGCTCGCGTCGTCCCCGGAAGCGATCTACCAGTCCCTGACCCGCAGGCGGAGCCGCCTCGAGAGCCGCTTGCGCGAGGTGAAGCTGATGCAGCGAGGTGCCGCGCCGTCCGCGTTCGGGACTGACCTGGGCGTGGATGTCGAGGACATTGAGGACTTGGACGATCTTCCGGACGACGAAGCGGAGGCAGCGGAGCGCGAGGTCCTCGACCAGGCGACGGCGGCGAGCACGATCGCCGAACTCCAGGCGGAGATTGAATCGCTCAAACGTCTCCAGTCCATGGCCGCCGAGATTCGAAAAACGGGGCAGGACACCAAGTGGCGTGAGCTCGCGAACGTGCTCGTGGGCGTGTTCACTCGGGCGGGGGTTGCGCCGCAGGTTGCGGAGAGCCGTCCGCCGTACGGCAGCGGGAAAATCCCCCGTCCCGTCGCTTCGCCGAACCAGAAACTCGTGGTGTTCACCGAGCATCGAGACACCCTCAACTACCTGGCAAGCCGCATCGGGACGTTGCTCGGCCGACCGCAAGGCGTGGTCCAGATCCATGGGGGCATGGGCAGGGAACAGCGACGCATCGCGCAGGAGTCCTTCCTACACGACCCGGATGTCCAGATTCTCCTGGCGACTGACGCGGCAGGCGAGGGCATCAATCTGCAGCGCGCCCACCTGATGGTGAACTACGACCTGCCCTGGAACCCGAATCGGATCGAGCAGCGGTTCGGCCGGGTACACCGCATTGGGCAGACCGAGGTGTGTCACCTGTGGAACCTGGTGGCTGAGGAGACGCGCGAGGGCGACGTATTCAGGCGCCTGCTGGAAAAGCTCGAACAAGCGCGAAGCTCGTTGGGTGGGCAGGTCTTCGATGTACTCGGAAAGCTCGAGTTCGATGGCAAGTCGCTACGCGAACTGCTGATCGAGGCCGTTCGTTATGGGGACCAGCCTGAGGTTCGTGCGCGACTGGATCGGGCGGTGAGCACTGCTGTGGATAGGGAGCACTTGCAGGGCCTGATGGAGGAACGTGCCTTGGTCCACGACGTCATGGACACGAGCCGCGTCGCTCGGGCGCGTGAGGATCTGGAGCGGGCCGAGGCGCGGCGGCTGCAACCGCACTTCATCGCCGCTTTCTTTCTTGAAGCCTTTCGCACGCTAGGCGGCACCGCCCGTCAGCGCGAGCCCGGCCGCTACCAGATTAGCCACGTTCCACCGGGCGTGCGCCGTCGTGACCGGCAGATCGGCACGGGCGACCCGGTGTTGCCTCGGTACGAACGTGTGGCGTTCGAAAAGTCGCTGCTGGCCGTCCCCGGCAACCCGTCGGCGGCGTTTATCTGTCCGGGGCATCCGCTACTTGCGGCGGTGCTCGACCTCACGCTGGAACGGCATGGCGAGCTTCTTAAACGCGGTGCGGTACTGGTCGACGACAGTGACGCCGGTAGCATGCCGCGAGTGCTCTTCGTCCTGGAACACGAGATTCAAGATGGCGGGGGCGCCGAAGGCGACGAGCGCCTGATCTCGAAGCAGATGCTCTACGTCGAGATCGATGGCGAGGGGAATCGCCGTCGCCTCGGCTATGCCCCTTACTTGGACTATCGACCGCTCGGCGCGTCCGATCCGAGCGTGGCGGACATCCTCGCCGTACCGGAGCTGGACTGGATCACCAGGGATCTGGAGGCCGAAGCGCAGGCCGAGGCCATCGCGCGTCTCGTGCCTGAACATCTTGCGGAGGTCCGGGCGAGACGTCGGGAGTGGGTGGGCAAGACTCGCGCTGCGGTGAAGGATCGCCTGACCAAGGAGATCGCACACTGGTACCACCGCGCAGAGCAACTCCGCCTGCAGGAGCGCGCCGGCAAGGCGGGTGCGCGTCTTAACTCGGGCGAAGCGCGGCGTCGCGCGGAGGATCTGGAGGAACGGCTCACGCAACGCATGGTGCAGCTTGCTCGAGACGAACAGGTTTCCGCCTTGCCGCCGGCGGTGCTCGGCGGGGCAGTGATCGTACCTGCGGGGCTGGTGGCCCGGACGTCGGGCGCCGTTGCCCCGCGGACCCCGGACACGCAAGCTTCGGCTGCTCGCGCGAGGGCGATTGTCATGGCAGTGGAGCGAGACCTCGGATTCGAGCCTGTCGATCGGGAGTTCGAGCACCTGGGCTACGACATCGAAAGTCGCCAGGCTGACACGGGACGACTCCGGTTCATCGAGGTGAAGGGGCGCGTCACGGAGGCGGACACGATCACTGTTACGAAGAATGAAGTGCTTACCGCGTTGAACATGCCTGATGACTACATTCTGGCGATCGTCGAGTTCCTCGACGGCGAGGATCACCGCGTACACTACGTCCGACAGCCGTTCCAACGGGAGCCGGATTGGGCCGTCACCAGCGCCAACTACCGCATGGACGAGTTGCTGGCGCGGGCGGAGGCGCCCGCGTGAGGGAGTTTGATCGCCTCCCGGAGGCCGACGCCCCCGCCGCTCCGATTCAGCGTGGATCCATGTCGGCCGCCAATCGGTCTCCGAATCGATGACAGTCACGCGCACGAAGTTGATCGAGGTGTCGCTGCCGCTCGACGACATCAACAAGGCG
>VXNE01000607.1:5437-7630 GCA_009840715.1 Gammaproteobacteria bacterium | reverse complement strand
GAGGTCGTCGCGCCGGGCGGCGGGGATGCCGAAGTTCATGGCGGATGGCCGGGGCAATGGTGGCGCGGGAGGTTACGGGACAAGGGGCCGGCGGTCCACGGCCGGCTTGGTCGAAGACGTCTGATGTCTATCGGCGCCCTTGCACAGGACCCGCGGGGCATTAGAATATCCATAGACACGAGGATATCCAGGAGGATATTGTGCTGGTGGCCAAGTGGGGAAACAGCCTGGCTGTCCGGCTTCCCCGGCAGTTGGTGGACAAGTTCGGTCTGAAGGCGGGGGACGAGCTTGAGGTCGTCTCGGCCTCCGCCAGACGCATCGTGCTCGCCCGCGACCAACGGAAGGAACTGGCGGTGGAGCGCATGCGCGTGCGGGCGTTGCCGATTCCCGACGACTATCGCTTCGACAGGGACGCCGCCAACGCGCGATGACGACGTTCCTCGATACCAACGTGCTCGTCTACGCACAGGGCGATGGTTCGAAGGCGGAAATCGCTCGCAAGGCAATCCTGGACGGCGGCACGATCAGCGTGCAGGTCCTGAACGAGTGCGCTTCTGTGCTGCGCCGCAAGTTTCACCTCGAATGGGATGCCGTTGAAGCGGTTGTCGAGGACGTTTGTACCGCGTTGGGTGCGGTCCGGTCGCTCGATGTCTCGACGCACACCGAAGCGCTCGACCTGGCGCGGACGCACGGCCTCAACTTCTACGATGCGCTCATTCTCGCGTCGGCGTTGCAGGCGGGTTGCGAGGTGGTGCTCACGGAGGACCTGCAGGCGGGGCGCCGCATCGCTGGACTGACCATCGTCAATCCCTTCGCCTGAGGGTACCGCGTCGATCCCGTTTTGGCCCTTCAGACCAGCCGCCACCAGGGGACCGCAAGCACCTCCGGCGCGAGCCACTCGACGGTGTCGCCGTCGTGCAGTAGCAGTCCGGCCCGTGCCTGCTCGGGATACTCCCGGCGGAAGGACCGCAGCCGGACCGTGTCGCGCAGACGAGGATTGGCGGTTGCCTTGACCTCGATGGGCAACAGCGCACCCCCCGCCTCCACCACGAAGTCCACCTCGTCGCCGCTGGTCGTACGCCAGTAGGCGATCTCCGCAGGGTCTGCCCGCGCGTCTCGCCAGGCGAGCAAGTCGCTCAGGATCAGGTTCTCCAGATGGGCCGGGGTGGGATCGGTGGCAGCGATCCGCAGGGCAAGTCCGGTGTCGCACCAATAGAGCTTGGGCGATTTGATGAGTCGCTTCGTCCTGTTGACGGCGTACGCGGGCAGGCGCACCAACAGGTACGACGTCTCGAGCAGGTTGAGGTAACGGTGGACGGTGGGTTGGGGAATCGACACGTCTCTCCCCATTTCCGTCTGATTGACGACTTGACCGATGCGCAGGCAGGCCGCTCGGACGAGCCGCCGAAAGTCGACCAGCGAGGCGACCGAAGACAGCGTCGCAAGGTCTCGTTCGAGATAGGTCTGGATGTAGCCATCGAACCAGATGGACCGCTTTGCGTCGGTGTCGATGTGGACCGCGGGGTCCGGAAAGGCGCCCCGCCGAGCCGCGGCGCGCCAGTCCTCCGGGAACGGTGTCTGTCCGGCCACGACGTCCTGCCAGGCGGATTCCGGTGCGGACAGCAGATCCTCCCAGACGCCTGTTTGCCCCAGACCGAGCTGCTCGCGTCGTGTCATCGGCCAGAGCGTCAGATAGCTCGCACGGCCCGCGAGCGACTCCGATACGCGCGCCATGAGCGCCAGGTTGGCGGAACCGGTGAGCAGGAACCGGCCGGGAGCTCGGTCGTTGTCCACATGTCGCTTGATTGCGCGCAGAAGATCGGGCGCCCGTTGGATTTCATCCAGCGTGACCGGCTCAGGACCGCCGAGCAGGCTGTCGGGATCGCGCTCGGCGGCATCGAACGCATCGAGATCGTCGAGGGACGTGAAACGGCGCGGACCCGGAGCGAGTCGTTGGACCAGCGTGCTCTTGCCGGTCTGGCGGGCGCCCGTCACGACGACGACAGGCATCACCTGGAGGTGCTGTTCGAGCAGCGGCTGAACGGCGCGCGGCATGAAATCATTCATATTTCGAATGATAATCATCCACAGTGTGAATGCAAAACCTCGCCTGGCGTGGGGGGGGCGCGCCCCCCCCCCGCCCCCGAGAACCGCCCGGACCAGGCCCAGGGGTTTTTTTTTAATATATTGGGG
>VXNE01000607.1:0-5427 GCA_009840715.1 Gammaproteobacteria bacterium | reverse complement strand
TATCATCTTTTTTTTTTTTTGTGTTTTTTTTTTTTTTTTTTTAATATTTAAATTTATATTTTTTTTAACCCCCCCCGGCGGGGGGGGCTGCGCCCCCCCCCCCCCCACGCCTGCACGGAAGTCCCGACGGAACGCTACACTGGGATTTGATATCTCTTGATGGAGCTTCCGATGACGGACGGTCGGCGGTAATGGACGCACCGGTCAACGGCCCCGCCAACGAGGCGCTGTGGGTGCGCACCGATGCCGTGATTCCGGGCGGCGGCATCTACCTGACGCGTTCGGCCAGGTTCGCCGGGCGCGACGTGATGCCGAGCTTCATCGCGTCCGCCGAGGGGTGTCGGCTCGTCGACGCCGACGGCAGGTCCTTCCTGGACTTCAACTGCGGTAACGGGCCGAACCTGCTGGGTTATCGCCACCCCGAGGTCGATGCCGCGGCCGCCAGCCAGGCCGCCAGGGTCGACCTCGCAGCCTTCTTCCCGGAGGTGATGCCGGCCTACGCGGAACGGCTGCTCGAGTGGGGCGACGGGTTCCACTGGGCGCTCTTTACCAAGAACGGTTCCGACAGCACGAACCTGGCCATGCGCATCATGCGCGCCGCCCGCCGCCAGCCCTACGTGGTGCTGTTCGAATCGGCCTACCACGGGTTCGGCATCGAGATCGCGCTGGCCCCGGAGACGACCTTCGACGAGCAGCACAAGTACGTAATCCGGGTTCCGTGGAACGACGCCGGGGCGCTGCTCGAGGTTGCCGACCGGTACGGGGAACAGGTGGCCGGCGTCATGCTCAATCCCCTCGACCAGAATCCCGCGCAGCCGACTCGCGGGGTCAGCCCGGAGCTCGTCGACGCCATCGCCCGGTTCAGGCAGCGTACGGGGGCGCTCGTCACGGTCGACGACGTGCGCAACGGTTTCCGCCTGCACCCGCGGGGCTCCCATGTCCACATGGGCATCGACCCCGACCTGCTCTGCCTGGGCAAGGCGCAGGCCAACGGCTATTCGACGTCGACCGTGCTCGGCCGGGAAGCGTTGCGCGCCGCCGCCGAACGGATCAACTTCACGGCAACCTACATGTTCTCCGCGGTGGCGTTCCGCGCCGGGATGGCGACGATCGACATCTACGAGCGGGACGGCGTGTTCGACCACATCGTCGCCATGGGCCAGCGCCTGAAGGACGGCATCGTCCGCGCCGGGCGGGAGGCCGGCCACGAAGACACCGTCATGAGCGGTCCCGCGGCGATGCCCACGTTCCTGTTCGCGGAGGACTCCAGGGCGAAGCGGGCGCGGACCTTCGCCCGGCATGCCGCCCAGCGCGGCGCGATCTTCCATCCCTTGCTCAACTGGTTCGTCTCTTTCGCGCACAAGGAGGCGGACATCGATGAAGCGATCGACATCGCCCGCCGAGCGTTCGAGCTGACGCCGACGGACGTCAGCCTGCTATGAAACAGCCCAACATCGTCTTCATGCTGACCGACAACATCGGTTACGGGGACCTCGGCTGCTATGGGGGCGGCATCACCCGGGGCGCCCCGACCCCGAGGCTCGATGCGTTCGCGGCCGAGGGCATGCGGCTCACCAACTTCAATGTCGAGGCCGAATGCACGCCCACGCGGGCGGCGTTGCTGACCGGGCGCATGCCGCTGCGTACGGGCTGCCACCGGGTCGTGCCGCCGGGCATCCGGCAGGGCATGGCGCCCTGGGAGTACACCCTGACCGAACTGCTCAACGACGCCGGCTACCGCAGCGCGATCTTCGGCAAGTGGCACCTCGGCAACATCCAGACGCGCATGCCGACGCGGTTCGGCTTCGAAGAGTGGTGGGGCGTACGGGACAGCAGCGCACCGGCGATCTACGGCGAGCTGATCGGGTTCGACCCCCGGGAGATGGACCAGCCCATGTTGTGGGAAGGCCATGGGGACGGGCCCTGCGCGCCGGTCGAAGCCTACACGACGGAGAACAGGCCCTTCGTCGATGCCACGATTGCCGAGAAATCGGTGGCGTACATTCGCGAGCACGCCGGGAGCGACCGGCCGTTCTTTCTCTACGTGCCCTTTTCCCTCGTGCATCATCCGGCGCTGCCGCATCCGGACTTCAAGGGCCGCACGCGCACCGGCGACTTCGCCGACTGCATGGTGGAATGCGACCATCGGTCGGGGCAGATCCTCGATGCCGTCGACGAGGCGGGGATCGCGGACGACACCATCGTCGTGTGGGCCAGCGACAACGGCCCGGTGCTGATCCCGAGCATCGGTCCGCAGGCCGACTCCGGGCCCTGGCGAGGCTGCCTGGGAACGGCTTACGAGGGGCAACTGCGCACCCCCTGCATCGTTCGCTGGCCGGGCAGGGTACCGGCCGGCGCGGTCAGCAACGAGATCTTCAGCGTGATGGACTTCTATCGAACCCTCGCCACGCTGGCGGGCGCCGCCGACCGGGTGCCGACGGATCGGGCGATCGATAGCTGCGATCAGTCCGACGTGCTCCTCGGCAGGACGGACAAAGGACCCCGCGAGCACCTCCTCTGCTTCATCAAGGATGAACTGGCTGCCATCAAGTGGCGCCAGTTCAAGATCCACTACGTCGAGTTTCGGCCGGAGGCCGGCCGCAGGACCCGGATAGAACTCAACAATCCGCAACTCTTCAACGTCGAACAGGACCCCAAGGAAGAGTGGGACATCATGGAGCCGAACACCTGGATTGCCGAGGTTCTCAACCGGATCGTCCGCGATTACTACGCGTCCGTGTCGTGGTGTCCGCATGTGCCGTTCCGAGGCGTCGGGCCGGGGGAGAAGGGCGATATCGATGCCGAACTTGCGGCCTTCGAAGCAGGCGGGTAGCGTGGCCCGCTTCCTTGGTTTGATCGTCGCGGCATGGCTCGCCGCGCCCGGGTCCGCCGCCGCCGAGGACGCGGGCGTAGTACTCCAGTGCGCCCGGGTGATCGACGTGGAGCGCCGCGAAGTGCTCGAACCCGCCGCCGTGCTGGTTCGGGGCAACCGCATCGAGGCCGTTGGAACAGACCTCGCCGAGTCGGAGGGCGCGACCCGCGTGGACCTCGGCGACCGCAGTTGCGCACCGGGCTTCATGGACACGCACGTGCACCTCGCCCACGACGGCGGCGTGATCGCGAACGCCGTGACCTACAGCCGTTCCGCGTCCTGGCGCGCCCTGCGCTCCCTCGCGAACGCGCGGGCCATGCTGCACCGGGGCTTCACCACGGTTCGTAGTCTCGGGTTCGACCGCTACTTCGAGACCGTCGACCTGCGCGACGCCATCGCGCGAGGCGAACACCAGGGGCCGCGCATCTTCGTCGCGCCCCACGGCGTGCAGGGCGAGGGCTCGGCAACGTTCCTCGGCAAGCGGGCGGTGTTCCCCGAGGGTCCGGTAGACGATCCCCGTTTCGTGCGCATGGGCACCGGGCCCGTCGAGATGCGCCGGATCGTGGCGCAGGAAATCTCCTACGGCGCCGACTGGATCAAGCTGCTCGATGCCTTCGGCACCAGCATGACCGCCGAGGACATGAACGCCGTGGTGGCGGAAGCGCGGCGGCACGGGAAGCAGGTCAGCCAGCACGTGACGGCCGACCCCGAACACAAGGCCGCGAAGCTGGCGGTCGCGGCGGGCGTGGACTCCATCGAGCACGCCTTCATCACGGACCCGGAGGTCCTCCGTGAGATGGCGCGGAAGGACATCCACTATGTCCCGACCATCTGGATCATCGACTACATCGCGCGCCAGCCCCCGGGATCCGTCCTGAGCGAAGGCTTCGTGCTCGACGGGACCATGCTCGCGTCGATGGCGCCGCTGCTGGCCGTGTTGAAGGAGAGCACCCGGCTCGCTCACGAACTGGGCGTTCCGATCGCGCTCGGCAGCGACACCGTATTCGGGCCGGACCGCATCGCCGATGCGGTGGAGGAGTTCCGCCTGGTGGCGGAAGCGACGGGCGACAACTGGACGGCCTTGCGCGCCGGCACCATCGTCGCCGCCGAAATGCTCGAGCGCGGAACGGACCTCGGCAGCATCGCTCCAGGCAAGCTCGCGGACATCGTCGCGATGCCCGGCAATCCGGTCGAGGACATCGGCGCCACCGAACGGGTCGATTTCGTAATGAAGGACGGTGCGATCATTCGTCGCTGACGCGGAACAGGAGGAACACGGCATGGAACAGTCAACCGACCCTGGACGGTGGGACTTCGGTCTGGACGAGGAACAGGAAGCCCGCGCCGCGCGGCTGCACCAGGAGTGCCTGGTCGCGGATCTGATGAATCAGCACCCGGGCGGCGCCAACATCTTCAAGACCTACGACCCGCGGCAGTTGAAGCAGGCGCTCGGCGACGTGGAGGAGGGTCTCTCGGGCGTCGGCCAGGCGATCGCGGCGCCCTATCGCCTGGCGGCCACCGGGCAGTCGGACGAGATTCACCGCTGGTGGCGGCAGAGCGGCGTGGACCTCGGCGTCTTCGGCGTGCGCATGGGTCCGCCGCACATCATCGAGGCGATGGGCGGCTACCGGGAGATGGTGGACCTGTTATGGGGCCTCGGCTGGTTGAGGAAGTGCACCACCGCCGCCGAGATTCGCGCCGCAAAGGCCGAGGGCGCGGTCGCCATGTACGGCTACTGCCAGCCGGTGTACGGCCTCTCCCAGGACATCGACGACGTGAACCGGGCCTACGACGACGGCCTGCGCGTGCTCATGCTCACCTACAACCGCCAGGACTATGTCGGCGCGGGCTGCACCGAGCCGACCGATGCCGGCCTGTCCCGCTTCGGCTGTCAGGTCGTCGAGCGGTGCAACGAACTCGGGATCGTCGTCGATACCTCCCATTGCGGGATGCAGACGACGCTCGACGCCTGCCGCCTGTCGAGTACGCCGGTGTTGGCAAACCATAGCTGCGCCCAGGGCGTCTACGGCCACGCCCGGGGCAAAAGCGACGGGGAGCTCGACGCCATCGCCGGGACCGGCGGCCTGGTCGGCCTGGTCGCCGTGCCCTTCTTCCTGTCGCCGGACCCGGAGGCGTCGGTGGACGTGGTGCTCGACCACATCGACTACATCAACGAACGGATCGGCTGGCGGCACATCGGCATCGGCACGGACTGGCCCATGCAGGCGCCGGAGGACGTCATCGAGGCCACGCTCGGCGCGATCGTCGACGAGATCGGCTTCCGCCCGGAGGACAACATTTCGACCACCCAGACGCTGCGCGGCTTCCAGGACTACCGGGACATGCCCAACATCACGCGGGGCCTTGTCGCCAGGGGCTACGACGACGAGCAGATCGCCGGCATCCTCGGCGAGAACTTCATGCGGGTGTTCGAGGAGGTGTGCGGGTAGGTCAATCACAACAAGGCTTGTCGTCCAGCGTGCGCGGCCCGCGCAGGGGGCGAGTTCGTAGGGGCGGGGCTCGTCTTGCGCCAGGCGAAGCTTGGTGAAGGGGGA
>VXNE01000244.1 GCA_009840715.1 Gammaproteobacteria bacterium | reverse complement strand
CCTCGCTCTCCGGGGGGGGTTGCGGAGTGGGCCCGGAGGACTTTGCGGCGCTTGCCGAAGCGGTCGCCGGGGCCGTGGTCTGAAGCCCTTCTAGTGTAGAAAGCTCTTCTCACGCAGCGCCGGTACGACCGCGGCAATGCGTCCGAAGTCCCGGTCGTGGTGGAGCACCGTCAGGTCGGCCTCGATCGCGGATTGGGCGATGAGGCAGTCGAAGCCGGACCGGACGGTCACCCCGCGCCGGCGGCAGTCGAGGTAGATGCGCGCCGCGGCCTCATGGCTGGTCAACGGGTCCTCCAAGGTCGCGAAACGCTGTCCGCCGAAGTACTCTCGCAGCCGGTCGAACGACGCCTCGTCGCGCGCGCCGCGAAGGATCTCGAGGTAGATCGAGTGGGTGATGACGACGGCGAGGGGGTTTCCGAGCAGGTCCCGCAGGAAGTCGATATGCGGTCCCGCGCGGCCACGCAGGTAGTCGATCCACACGGAGGTGTCGACAAGATACATCGCGTGCTTCCCGACGCGAGCGGCAGGCCCTCGCGCGCCTTCAGTCGCCGGCCGTTCGCAGGGCCTTGTAGTCGTACTCCGGGTCGAGCAGGTCCGAGCCCTCGAGGTCTCTCAGGTCGAGCCGTTTCCGGTGGGCCACGAATTCGCGCAGGGCCTGGTGAACGACGGCCCGCTTCGTGCTGATCCCGCTCAACGCCTGCGCCTCTCGAACGAGGTCGTCATCGAGTTCGATGTTGGTCCGCATCGCCGCTACACCATCTGATGTGCATTAGTATGTGTATAGCATCCCGCCGTCGAGGGCGTCAACGGCTTGTCGCTCAGACCAGGAGTCCAGTACCGGTCATTGACCGTCACCAGTTCTCCCCGAACGGCCGGATCACCGCGTCGAACGTCCACGCGGACCTTGGCTGGTGGGCGAGGTGCCACACCTCCCCGGCGATGTCGTCGGGCTTGCAGAAGTAGTCGTCCGGCGCGTCGGGATTGCGGCGCCGTGTCCACTCGAGGTCGATCACCGCGTCGATGGCGACGTACCCGACGTGCACCCCCTGCGGCCCGAGCGTGCGGGCCATGGACTCCGCCAGGATGCGCTGCGCGGCCTTGGTCGGCGCGAATCCGGCGAAGGCCGGCTTGCCGCGGTAGGCGGACGTATTGCCCGTGCAGACGATCGCGCCGGCGCCGCGCTCCACCATGGCCGGGGCAAACAGCTTCCCGAGGTGCAGCAACGCGAGGGTGTTCACCTGGAAGTTGCGCTCGAGCACTTGGGCGTCGATATCGAGGAAGTCGCCGAACGCGCCGCCGACGGCGTTGTGGACCAGCACGTCGGGATGCCCGAGTTGGCTGCGGACCGCTTCGACGACCTCGGCGAGGCGTTCGGTGTCGGTGACGTCGCAGGGAAACGCGGTCGTCCCCTCGATCTGCGCCTCGAGCGCGGCGAGCCGGGTGGCGTCGCGCGCGAGCATCGCGACGCGATACCCCCCGGCCGCGAAGCGGCGCGTGATGGCGGCGCCGGTCCCCGGTCCGACCCCCGTGACGAGACATACGCCTTGCGGCTCCTTTGACGGCATGAGTGCTTCCTCCCGCGGCAGCGGGCGCAGTGTGTCCGAGCCGAGACCTCCCCGGCAAGTTCGCCTCAGGGGCCTGCCGTCGGCGGGCTGTGGTGCGTTGGCCATCGTCGGACCTCAGAACGGCAAGTCGGACAGGGCGCCGCGGCCGGCGTCGCCCGCTACCTCGCCCTCGACGGAGTGCAGCGGCCATGCGTCCGGGTCGTCCCGTGCCTCGGCACTGCCGTGGAGGAACCGCAGGCCCGCGTAGAGGTCGTCCGACGCCCGCCCGTCGATCTTCTCCTGGACGAACGTGACGAAGTCGTAGTTGCCGGGGGTGCGGGGTGGGGCCGCCAGCCATTCCTCGAACCAGTCGTCCTCGATCATCGACTCGGGCGGGTACTGCCACCGCGCCAGGCAGACGCGACGCGCCAGTTTCCAGGACAACGCGGCGGGTCCGCGTTCCATCTCGACGACCCCCTCGCGGGACCGGCGGTACCACCAGTCCGACCGCGACGCCCAGATCTCCTTCAGTTCGATCATGGCCTCGAGGGTCTGGACGTCGAGCCCGGCCGTGGCGGCGTTGCGAAGGGCGCGATAGGTGGACTGGTGGCTGTGACGCTCGAAGAGGTCCGCGAGCAGGGCCCGGGCGCGCTCCCGCTCGGCCGTGGTGCCGGGGTCCAGCAGATTCGCGACCGCCTCGACCCGCTCGCGGAGCCTGGCTGCATCGTGGACGTGTCGTGCGTTGGCGGGCATGGGGGTTCCTCGCGGACCGGCTTTCGAGACCGTGAGCGTAGAGGTGGGCCTTGGCCGAGTCTGTGGGACAAGTCCGCAACTTCCGTGCGCCGGCAGCCCGCCGGTGCGAGCGAGATTGCCGGGGGCGTCAGACGAAGGTGATGTAGGGGAGGAGCGCTGCCGCCATCGACATCACGTAGCCGAACACCGGAACGCCGAGGATGGCGAGGACGATCAGTGCCAATAGCGCATAGACCCCGAACCGTTGGTTGTACTCGCGGTAGGTCCGTGCCGCCGCGGCCGGCAGGAAGTGGGGGAGGATGTAGTGGCCGTCCAGCGGGCCGAGCGGGATCAGGTTGAACACCATGAGGAGCAGGTTGACCTGCACGAGGACCACGAAGAAGGTCTGCGGCCCGGGCTCCGCGAAGTACTCGACGCCCGCCATGCGCATGCCGAGGAAGAAGTTCCACGCCACGGCCGCGAGCGCCAGGTTCATGGCGGGACCGGCCGCGGCGACCCAGAGGTCGGCGCGCTTCGACCGGAAGTTGCGCGGGTAGGTGGGGACCGGTTTCGCGTACCCGAAACCGACCAGCACCACCATCGCGAGGCCCATCAGGTCGATGTGGGCGAGGGGATTGAGGGTGAGCCGCCCGGCGCGCTCGGCGGTGGGGTCGCCGTACAGCTTCGCGACGAAGGCGTGTCCGAACTCGTGGAAGGTGAGGGACAGGATGAGGGCCACGAGCAGTAGCGCGAAGAGCAGGACCTCGCCCTGCTGGATCAGGACGATCACGGGTCCTGGCCAGCCGGACGTTCGAGAGCCACGGCGGCCCGCGCCGCCACCATCCCGGCGAGCAGGCCGAAGAGATGCGCTTCCCAGGACGTGCCGTCGCCCTGCGGCACGACGCCCCAGATAAGGCTGCCGTAGAAGATGAACACGAGCAGTGCGATGACCGTCGATCCGGGCCGCCGCTCGTACAGTCCGCGCACCACGAGAAACGCCGCGAAGCCGAAGACCAGGCCGCTCGAGCCGATATGCGCCGCGTCGCGCCCGAGCAGCCACACGCCAATGCCACCCACGAGGACGATCGTGGCCGTGACCGCCAGGTAGTAGCGGACGCCGCGGAAGAGGACGAGCGCGCCGAGCACCAGCAGGGGACCGGAGTTCGCCAGCAGGTGCGCCCAGGACCGGTGCACGAAGGGCATTCCGATCACGCCCGGCAAACCGTCCGCCCGGCGCGGCAGCAGGGCGAGGTCGTACAGCATGCCCGGGTCCAGGAGGATCCCGTAGAGGGACACCGCCCAGATCAGCCCTGTACTCGCGAGGAGTACGACCGCGCGCGCCGCAACGCTTCCCATGGCGCAAGTTATAGGACGGCGGGCGTCGCTCACGCAATGCCGCCGGCAAACCGCGTATATTGCGGAGCCTCACCCACGGGGAGCGACCGGATGGAACTGCGGGACAGGACGGTAGTGGTGACGGGCGGCGCTAGCGGCATCGGCGCGGCATGCGTGCGCGCTTTCGCGGCCCAGGGGGCGCACGTGGTCATCGCGGATGTGCAGGACGACCTCGCCGAAGCGGTCGCGGGCGAGATCGGGGGCCTCGCGGTGCACTGCGACGTGGGCCGGGAAGCCGACGTGAACGCCCTCGTCGCGGAGACGGAGGCGCGTTTCGGGCCGATCGACCTGTTCTTCTCCAACGCCGCGGTCGCCACGGGCGGCGATCCGCTGACCACGGACATCGACGTCTGGGACGAGCAGTGGCGCATCAACCTGATGGCGCACGTGTTCGCGGTTCGCGCCGTGCTGCCCGGCATGCTCGAGCGCGGCTCGGGCTACCTCCTGCACACGGCATCCATGGCCGGCATCCTGACGTCCCAGGGCAACGCGACCTACTCGGTCACGAAGCACGCGGTGGTGGGCCTCGCCGAGTGGATGGCCATCGCCTACCACGACCGCGGCATACGCGTGTCGCTGCTCGCGCCGCTCGGAGTCAACACGCCCATGCTGGGCGGCATGGCCGCGCCCGGCCGCCCGACCACCGCCGGCACGCGGGTCGGGGACAGGCGCTCCGCCGCCTCGCTGTCGGCGGTGGGGCCCGTCAAGGAACCGGAGGAGGTGGCCGCACAGGTCCTGGACGCGGTCCACGAGGAGCGCTTCCTGATCCTGACCGATCCGATCGCGCAGACTTGGATGGAACGCAAGACGAACGACCTCGAGCGCTGGCTGCACGGCATGCGCCGGTTGCAGCGCAGGATGGTCGAGGGCGAGTAGGCGACGCCCTCGCAGGGTTGAACGCGACGGGGAATCGAGGGAGGCAGGAACCATGGCGGATCGTTACCAGGGCTACGAGCGGTTGAAGTTCGACTATCCCGACGACCGGATACTGCGCATCACCATCTCGCGACCGGAGCGGTTCAACGCGCTCGACGCCGTGGGCCACCGGGAGCTGACCTACGTGTGGCGGGAGGTCGACGAGGATCCGGACATCGACTGCGTCGTGCTCACCGGCGAGGGACGGGCTTTCTCCGCCGGCGGCGACTTCGACATGATCGAGCGCAACATGAACGACTACACGAGCCTCGTGGGCACGTGGAAAGAAGCGCGCGACCTGGTCTACAACGTGATCGACTGCGGCAAGCCCACCATCTCGTCGATCAACGGCCCCGCCGTCGGCGCCGGCCTCGTGGCCGCGCTCCTCTGCGATGTTTCCATCGCGGCGCGATCCGTCTTCATCACCGACGGCCACACGCGCCTCGGCGTCGCGGCCGGCGACCACGCGGCCATCGTCTGGCCGCTCCTGTGCGGCATGGCGAAGGCCAAGTACTACCTGCTGACTTGCGACCGCCTGCCCGCCGAGGAGGCGGAGCGCATCGGTTTGATCTCGCTCTGCGTCGACGACGGGGAGCTTGGCGAGCGGACCATGGAAGTGGCGCGCAAGCTGGCGCGCGGCGCCCCGAACGCCATCCGCTGGACGAAGTACGCGCTGAACAACTGGCTGCGGCTCGCCGGTCCGACCTACGACGCGTCGACAGCGCTGGAGATGCTGGGTTTCCTGGGGCCGGAGAGCAGGGAAGGGCTGGCCGCCCTGCGCGAGAAGCGCGAGCCGGATTTCCCGCGGGGCTCGCCGGTCTGAGGCCCGCCGCGTGCTGAGCCGCCGCCCGCACCCGTCGCTTGCGCCGTTCGTTTCTTGGGTGTGGACCAGCCCGCCCGCGGACGGGAGTGACCAGGGCAGCTGGGAATGGCTGCTGCCGGCGCCGGAGATGCACCTGGCCTTTCGGCTGGATGGACCTCCGTTCCGGTTCTCGGAGCGGCCCGAGGATCGCTTGGGTGAGACCTTCGGCCATGCGATCGCAGCCGGGCCTCGCACCCGCGGCTACCTCAAGTCGCTGTCGCGGGCCGGCGCCAGCGTCGGCGCCCTGCTGAAACCGGGCGCGGGAGAACTGCTGTTCGGCGTCCCCAACGCGGCGCTGGCCAATCGCCACCTGCCCCTCGAGTTCGTGTGGGGCAGGGCGGCGACCGAGCACGCGCTGGAACGCCTGTGCGGGGCGGTCTCGGCCGAGGAGCGGCTGACGACGCTGGAAGCCGTCCTGCAGGCGCGACTGCCGCTGGCCCCCGTCCTGCACCCGGTGGTGGCATACGGCCTGCGGGAGTTGCCGCTGCGGAGGCGCGTCGCCGACGTCGTCGAGCGGACTGGCTACAGTCACCGACGCTTCATCGCGCTCTTCGACCGGCAGGTGGGACTGTCGCCCAAGCAGTACGCGCGGATCCGCCGTTTTCGCCAGGCGTCGGACCTCCTGGACCGGGACATGGCGTCGAGCGAACTGGCCGTTCTGGCCGGATACAGCGACCAGGCGCATTTCCAGCGCGAGTTCCGGGCCATCGCGGGGATCACGCCCGGGGTCTACCGGAAGAGCGTCCTGAAACGCCCCGGGCACCTGGCGGCCTGACAGGGTCAAATTCCTGCAATACGGGGGCGGCCGGCGGGCGTACGCTTGGCCCCGGCGAAATCACCGAACTTTTGAGGAGCATGTCCATGGCCGTGCACGAAGTGTTCGCCTACCTGTGCGTCGACGGCGCGGACGCGGCGATCCGTTTCTATCGCGAAGCGTTCGGCGCAACGGAGAAGTTCCGCCTGGTGGCGCCGGGGGGCCGCGTCGGTCACGCCGAACTCGACTTCGACGGCGCCACGCTGATGCTCGCCGACGAGTTCCCCGAGATCGGCGTCCGGGGTCCCGGCAACCTGGGCGGTTCCCCGGTGACCATCCACCTGCACGTGGACGACTGCGACGCCGTGGTCGAGCGTGCGGCGGAGGCCGGCGCGACGGTGGAGACGCCGCCCACCGACCAGTTCTACGGCGAGCGGTCGGCAGTCCTCAAGGACCCGTTCGGGCACCGCTGGAACGTGGGGCACGAGATCGAGGAAGTCTCCCCGCGCGAGATGCAGCGGCGTTTCGACGAGATGGTCAAGGGCGGCTGATCGGCCGGAACACGGGCCGCCCCGGCGCTTACGCGTCGACTTCCTCGAACATGCCGCGCACCCGTCGGGGCCCGGCGCCGGCGACCCGCGGCCGGTACCGTGACCGGTCCCGGTCGCGCCACTGTTTGTGCCAGTCGTCCTGGTTGTCGTTCCACCCGCCGATGGTGTCGAGGCCCATGAGCGTGGCGAAGCGGGGCGAGTTCCGCTCGAGCGCCTCGTCCGGCACGGTCTCGCGATACATCTCGTAGCACTGCAGGTGCGGGCGGGAGTAGAGCACCGCGAGCGTCACGCGCAGCCCCGGGTCCGGCGACTCCCAGGAGCCGTGCCAGGTCTGCGAGGGCCAGACGACCGCCGCGCCGGCGGGCGCCACCACGGGCACGGCCTCGCTGTTGGCGTCGTTGCCGGCCAGCACGCGCTCCGCGGGCGTCGGCTGCCGAGCCAGCTTGTGGCTGCCGGGGACGAACGCCAGGCAGCCCGACTCCTCGGTCACGTCGGTGAGGCAGATGTTGACGGTGGTGGAGGCGTAGTACCCGGGATGCGGCTGTGGATCGTCGCCGTGCAGGGGCAGGTAGCCGTGCGGCATCTCCTTCGACGGGCCCCGACCCCGGATGTGGGTCGTGAGCGTGCTGAGGATGCAGTCCTGCCCGATGAGGTAGTCGACGAGGGCGAGCACCTTCTCCGCCATCACGATCTCCTCGAACGCCGGGTCCTTGAGCAGGGTGTAGCGCCACACCCAGTAGCCCTCGTATCCCTCGCCCGTCGCCAGGTCCGGGCGCCGGCCCGTGCGCTCGTCGATGGCGGACAGCGCGGCTTCCAGCCCCCGCGCGGTGAGATCCGGGTCCAGCGCGTCCTCGACCACCGTGAATCCGTTCGCTTCGAGCTCAAGGGGATGACGCTCGAGTCCCTGCGCGGCGAGTTCGTCGAGGTGGGGCTTGCTAACCGGGGACGCTTGCTTGGGAA
>VXNE01000521.1:6050-7767 GCA_009840715.1 Gammaproteobacteria bacterium | reverse complement strand
GGCGCTGGTCCAGCAACAGAACCGCTCTCCGTCGATTGCGCTACGTCTACATACGGTCAGCGACGAGTACGAGGACCTGCTGACGGCGTCGCTCGCCAAGGACTTCGGGATGGACGCCGGGCGTGACCGTCTGCCGCGGCTCGTGGCCTGCATGCTGGTGGCGGGGAACCGGCACACCTACCAGCGCTGGGCGCACGAGGGTGGCTTCAACCTGATCGAGGAAGTCCTCGCCGTCGCGGACGAAGTCGCGGAACTGTTCCGTGGGTACGTCGTGTCGACTGGACACCAGGCCTCGGCCGCCGGCGCCTGACATCACGGGGACCAATCACCTCTGACCCAGCGCGAAGCTCCGCCGGCGGTTTCTCCCGGCGACATCCTGGGCTTCTGGTTCGAGGACGCCTGGACGAGTCCGGAGGCCGCGGACCAGCGCGGGGACTTCTGGTATGGCGCCGGCGACGCCCTCGATGACCTGATCCGGGGCCGCTTCGGCGCCGCGCTCGACGCGGCCGCTCGCGGAGAACTCGGCGACTGGGAGACGACCGGCGAAGGGGCCCTGGCCCTGGTGGTCCTCCTCGACCAGTTCTCGCGGCATTGCCACCGCGGCACCGGGCGTGCGTTCGAGAACGATGTCCGCGCCATCGCCGCCGCGAAACGCGCCATCGCGGGCGGCCTCGACCAGGCCCTGCCGCCACCGGGGCGCATCTTCCTCCTCCATCCCTTCCACCACAGCGAGACGCTCGCCGAGCAGCAGCGCTATGTCGACGAGGTCGATGCGCTGATCGATTCGGTTCCGCCCGCGTGGCGGGAGTTCGTTGAAGGGTTCGCGCGCTATGCCGCGCATCATCGAGACGTCATCGCGCGCTTCGGCCGGTTCCCCCACCGCAACGAAGCCCTGGGGCGGGTGAACACCGCCGCCGAGGATGAACACCTCGCCCAGACCGGAGGTTGGCCCACCGGGGAGCTTGCGCCGTAGCGTCGCCTTGAGGGCGCTTTCGTGTATCTTCTCGGGACGCGGTCGACAGGAGGCGACACGGGTCAACCGGCGGGGCGGTGCGAGAGATGCTCTGGGTCGTCGACAAGAAGGTGATCCGGCACACCATCGACGCCGGCACGGCGCTGGTGGAAGTGCCCATTCGGATTCGCTTCGAGTACTGTCTCCGTGACGAGCGTTTCGTCGAAGGATCGGTCAAGCGGGACTTTCTCTACAACCGACCGGAGTTGCTGCGCCGATTCGCGCGCCTGGAGCCTCGCGTCCTCGACACCGACATCGAGCGCGTTGTCGACCGGACGATCGTCGAACACCTGAAGTTCGCAGGTTACGCCACCGGTGACGTGAAGCTGTTCCCTACCCAGGACGCGGACACGCAGGGGCAAGACGAAGAGGACGCCGCGCCCGCGATCATCCTGCCAGGCGGGAGAGGCGGGCGTAACCGGAGACAGGAGGACTGATGGGGCTCTATTCCAGACATGTGCTGCCGAGACTGATCGACCTGGGGTGCGGGCAGGAGCCGATGGCGCAGGTGCGGGCGGCTTACGTGTGCCGTGCGCGCGGCCGCGTGCTGGAGATCGGCTTCGGTACGGGCCACAACCTCGCCCACTACGCCACCGGCGATGACGCGCCGGAGTCGCTTTTAACCCAGGAAACCCCCCCCGCAAAACCCCACACCGCCAACACAACTAAAGCATACACCACGAACGCCAACCAATATTAGAAATA
>VXNE01000521.1:0-6040 GCA_009840715.1 Gammaproteobacteria bacterium | reverse complement strand
CGCCAACGAACGTATCGCTTCCACGTCGATCGCCGTCGAAGTGTCGAATGCTTCCGCCGAGGACATTCCCGTCGAGGACGACGATTTCGACACCGTCGTGTCGACCTGGACACTGTGCTCCGTCCCCAACGTGTACCGAGCGCTCGCCGAGTTGCGGCGCGTACTCAAGCCGACGGGGCGCCTGATCTTCGCCGAACACGGCGCGAGCCCGGAGCCCGCGATCCAGCGCTGGCAGCGGCGCATCGAGCCGTTGTGGAAGGTCATCGGGGGCGGCTGTCACCTGTCACGCAGCGCCGACACCCTGATCGCGAACGCCGGTTTCCGTATCGACGAACTCGAGACCGGCTACCTGCCCGGGCCGAAACTGGCGACGTTCACCTACCGGGGGGTGGCCGCGCCCCGGTGAGTCCGCGCCCGAACCGTGCCCTGGCCGGGCTGCGTGCCCTGGACCTGTCCGGCACGGTCGCGACCGGCTACTGCGGCAAGCTCCTCGCGGACCACGGCGCGGAAGTAATCGACGTCGAGCCGGCCGGCCGGGGGTTCCCGACCCGATGGCTGGCTCCCTTCGTGCCCGGCGCTCCTGCCCAGGAGCGGAGCGCCCTGCACGCATGGCTCAGCGCCAACAAGCAGAGCGTCGAGGTCGACATCCGGTCAGCGGAGGGGCGGGCCTCGGTCCTGCGGCTCGGACGCGGCGCCGACCTCGTCCTGGAGGCAGAAACGCCCGGAACGCTGGCGGGTCTCGGACTCGGCCTCCCCGATTTCGCCACCGTGTCACCCGACATCGTCATGACGTCCGTCACCTGGTTCGGACAGTCCGGCCCGTATCGCGACTACGCGGGCTCGGACAACGTCGTGCAGGCACTCGTGGGGCTGGTGCGCGGCATCGGCCAGCCGGACGACGCACCCTGCGCACCTTCCGGTTACCACGCGCAGATCATCGCCGGACTGACCGCCTACATCGGTGCGATGGGCCAGGTCGTCGCCCGCGAGACAGGCAACGCCGCCGGGCCCGCCCATCTCGACGCGAGCATCCTCGAAGCGAACCTGTGCTTCACCGATGTCGGCGCCGTCGCCGGGCATAGCAGGCGCGTCACCGAGGCTCGCCGGATGGGCGTCAACCGGTTCCCGCCGACTTACCCGCTCGGGATCTTCGCCTGCCGCGACGGCTGGCTGGGCGTCACTGCGCTGACGCCGGCGCAGTGGCACGCGTTCTGCCGACTCCTCGGCCTGGAACACATTGCGGACGAACCTCGCTACCAGACCAGCGTGGGCCGCCTGCGCGACGCGGACCGGATGGAGCCCCTGATCGTCGAACGGGTCGCGGACCGCTCCGCGCGGGAACTCTTCGAGCGTGGGCAGGAGATGCGCATCCCGCTCGCCTTCGTGCCGACCATGGAGCAGCTTTTCGACGTCGACCAGTTCGTGGAACGCGGCGCCTTCGCCCCGATCGAACACCCCGACCAGGGCACCTACCTGGCCCCGGTCACGCCGTTCCGGCTGCTCGGGACACCGGCGGCCGCTGGCGGCACGGCGCCGCGACTCGGGGCCTCGACCCGGAAGCTGCTCGAGGGCGATGGAGACCCAACCGGTGCCGGTCCGCCGGGGCGACGTCACGGAGGTGTCCCGTCGGCGCCCGGGGTGCGGGAGCGGCTCCTTGCGGGGGTGCGCGTGGTGGACCTCTCGATGGGCTGGGCCGGTCCGCTGGCCGCCCGGCACCTCGCGGACATGGGCGCCGAAGTCATCAAGGTGGAGAGTTGCGCGCGTTTCGACTGGTGGCGCGGCTGGGAGGCGACCCGCGAGTGGATCGACGGCGGCGGCGCGGAGAAGTCCGTGGCGTTCAACACGGTCAACCGGAACAAGCGCGGGATCACCCTCGACCTCGCGAAGCCCCGTGGGAACGCCCTCCTGAAACGTCTGGTTGCCGAGTCGGACGTCGTGGTCGAGAACTACTCGGCGGGCGTGTTGCCGAAGCTTGGGCTCTCCTACGAGGTTCTCCGGGAGGTCAACCCGCAGCTCGTCATGATCTCGATGCCGGCGTTCGGCACGAACGGTCCCTGGCGCGGCTACCGGGCCTACGGCTCCACCGTGGAGCAGGCATCCGGCATCCCGCACCTGTCCGGGCGCCCGGAGTGGAAGCCGACCATGGTCCACGTCGCCTACGGGGACGCCACGGGCGGCCTGAACGGCGCCGCCGCTCTCGTCACCGCGCTCCGGCACAGGCAACGCACCGGGGAAGGCCAGTACCTGGACCTGTCGCAGGCGGAGTGCCTCTTCCCCCTCGGCGTGCACGGCATCCTGGCCCAGTCCGCGACAGGCTCGCCACCGGAACGCCTGGGCAACCGGTCCGCGACGCATGCGCCCCATGGCGTCTTTCCGTGCGCCGGGGACGACGAGTGGATCGTCATCCAGGTGCTCGACGAGGAACAGTGGTCGAGGCTGCAGTCGCTCGTCGACGACGGGCTTGGCAGCTTCGGCGACATCGAAGACCGCCTGCGTCGCGTCGGAGCCCTTGAAGAAGCCCTGTCCGCATGGACGCGGTCGCACGAGCCGCGAGCGCTGATGACGCTCCTGCAGGAGCGCGGCATCCCCGCCGGGCACGTCCGCTCGAGCCTCGAACTCGTCACCGACCCGCACCTGGCCGCACGGGCGTTCTGGCCGATGCTCGAGCGGGACTACGTCGGAGTACAACCGCAGCCGTCGCCCCCCTACCGTAGGGCTTCCGCCCCGCTCGGCATCGAGCGGCCGGCGCCGACGCTCGGCCAGCACAACTACGAGGTGCTCACCACGCTACTCGGACTCGGCGACGCCGAGATCGCCGCGCTCGAACGCGAGGGGATCATCGGCACGCAACCCGTTCTCGAGTGACGGGGCGGCCTACGCCGGAGGGGGCTCCAGTTCAATCAGTCGATGACCTGGCCCCTCGAGGTGGCGGTCGGCCCATTGCCCCACGTCGTCGTCGTGGGTGAACAGGATCACCTGGGTCTCCTCGGCAATGGCGAGTAGCGTTTCGAGGACCGCACGCGCGCGGGCCGCGTCGCAGCCGCTCAACGCGTCGTCGAGCAGCAAGGGACAGGTCTCCTCCGGCCTGGTCAGGTGTCGCGCCAGCGCCAGGCGCAGCAGCAGGTAGACCTGTTCGGCGGTACCGTGGGAGAGGAGGTCCGCGCTCCGGAAGTGACCGTCGGGACCGCACGCCTCCACGGCGAGCGTCGCGGGATCGACGCGGCAGTCAACGTACCTGCCGCCCGTCACCCGCGGCAGCCACTCGAGCACAGTATCCCGCAGCACCTGGGCGACGTCCCGGTGCACCCGGAGTTCCGCAGTGGCGAGGAAGTCGATGGTGGTCGCGAGCGTCGCGTCGAGCCGTGCGGTCTCGCGCTCGCGGCGTTCGGCCTGTGCGAGGCGCTCTTCCGCCTCTGCGACGTCCAGCAGGTTGCGCTCCCGCTCCTCCAGCGCGCCGCGTTCCCGCTCGAGCGTTTCCTGCTGCCGTCGTTCGAGGTGTTCGAGCGTCGCTACCGCGTCCCGCTCCGGGTCAGGTTCTCCGGGCATGTCCGCCGCGTGCGCCACCGCTTCCGCCTCGAGCCGCTCGGTCTCCGTGGTCCACTCCCCCAGCGTCCGGTCCCCCAGCAGTCGCTGCAGCTCGGACCAGTCCGAACGTTCCTTTTCGAACCGCCTCAGCCGGTCGTGCCGGCGCGCCTGCCAGCGGTAGAGGGCGTCGACAAGCGCCGCAGGCGGGCCGTCCTCCAGTCCGGCATCCGCCGCGGCGCGCCGGAGCGCGCGTTCCGCCTCTTCCAGGCGACGCTGGGCCTGTGCGAACTCCTCCTCCTGCCGCCGACGCTGCGGCAGGTCCGCCAGGATCCGCGTGCGCTGCGCCTCCAACGGCTGCCTCCGGCCGGCTCCCCTCCAGACGGAAGCCCACCCCAACATCCCGAGACCCAGGACCGCAACCGGCCAGCCAAGCATGATGGAGTAGCCGCCGCCCCCCGCCAGTCCCGCCACGACGCCGAGTACGCCCGCGGCGAACAGCCAGCCCCGCTTCCGGCGTGCGCGCACGGCAACCCTATCGAGTTCCGCCTCCACGTCGGCCAGGCGCCTTTCGAGTTCCTCGGCAGGAGCGGGCGACTCCGGCGTGGATTGCGCCTTCCAGGTCGCGACGTCCCGCGCCACGCGGTCCGCCAGCTCCGGGGGGTCGTAGAGGCGGGGCGGGCCTGACTCGAAGCGTCGCGACAGTTCACGGATGCGCCCCAGTCTGTCGCCGGCCTCGCGGGCCCTGCCGGCGAACAGCCGCGCACGCGTGGCCCGCAGCATCGCTTCGCGCGCGGCGAGCTGGGCGCGTTTCCGCTGGTACTCGTCGCGCGTACCCCGGGCGCTGTCGAGTTCCGCGCGGGCCGCCTCGACCTCGCGACGCGACTGCACGAGCGGCTTCGTCCGGGCGCGTTCGGAACCCACGTGCTCGCTCCGGAAACCTTTAAGAAGCTCCAGTGCGCGTGCCGCGGTCGCGTCCTTGCCGGCCGTGGCCGCGGCGGCCTGAAGGGCGCCCTGCAGGGCGCCGGCATCTTCGCGGACGGCGAGCATCTGGGCTTGCCGGACGCACGCGGTGTGCAGGAACGACCGGCGGTTGAGACCTAGCCAGCGAGACCCGTCCGGGGCACCTTCGAAGACGACCTCGTGAGAGTAGTCCCGCCCGGCCAGGTCCGCATCCCGCGCGCTGCTGTCGATCCTGCCGGCGAGGTCGTGGCGCAACACGACACGACGCCCGTCCGCCAGCGCGACCCGCACACCCACTCCCCAGGCGCCGTTCTCGTCCCATGGCCGGTGGCGCTGCTCGAAGCGGAGATCCGCCCTGGTCCCCTTCCCCCTACCGCGACGGATGCCGCATAGCCCGGCGTAAAGCGCCGCATGCCAAGTCGACTTACCGGCCTCGTTGGGACCGAAGACGACGTTCATGCCAGGGCCCAGCTCAAGGGATGCGTCCCGGAACGGTCCGAACGCGTAGGCCTCGACGGATTCGAACCGCATCAGAGCACGTCCAGATCGTCTCGGCCGTCCAGGGCGCGCAGCCCCGCGATCAGCACGCGGCGTTTCTCGTCCTCGGGCAGGTCCGAGTCGAGTACGTCGCTCACGAACGCCCCACGGACGGTTTGCTCTTCGCGGATCGCGGCCAGGTCGTACCCGGAACGCAGATCCCCCAACCGCACGCGCACGGCGTCGAAGGTCCCGAGGAGCACATGACGAAGATCGTCCTCGCGCAGGTCCACCTCCGGCTCGAGTTCCCCACCCACCGTGAGCCGCGCGATCCCCGAGCGTTCCCCCGCCAGGCCCCGCAGCCGGTCGCGGATTTCCTGACTGGAGCCGCATCCGCCGACGTCGAGGACCAGGTCGTGTACCTCCGTCTGCGCGACGACGCGGCGTTCCCGGATGAGGGAGCCGTCCTCCGCAACGCGCGCGATCACCACGCCGCGCAGCCCGTCTTCCCCGAAGTCGAGCGGATCCGGATTGCCCGGGTAGGTGTGCCGCTCCGCGTCCTTCGGCCGATGGTAGTGCCCCAGGAACGCGTGCGAGAGACCCGCCGCTTCGATCGCCTCGGCGTCGAAGGCTGCATGGGGTTGCTTGCCCGCGCCCTGTTCCGCGAACCAGGACCGTTCGGCGGCGTGGAACAGCGCGATGTGGGCGCCCGGTCCGTCCACCCGGAAGCCCGCGAGGAAATCGTCCGTGTTGGCCGGGGCGAGATGGGCGCCGCCCCAGAGCGTGAGCCCCGCCCGCAGCGGCACCGGCACGAGTCGCGGTCCCCGGAAGACGTGGACGTTCGGGCTCCAGTCGTTCCGCGCGTAGATGCTCTCCGGTCCGTACCAGTCGTGGTTTCCGGGCGCGACGTAGACGGGCACGGGCTCGAGGCTCTGGAACGTGGCGCGAAGGAACTCCGCGGTGTCGCGCGTCACCCGGTCGTGTTGGAGCAGGTAGCCCCCGCACAAGAACCCGGGCCCCCACCCCCCGCGCGGTACCGCGCACAACCCGTCCGGAGACGAGCGCCGGGGCAGGCGCC
>VXNE01000546.1 GCA_009840715.1 Gammaproteobacteria bacterium | reverse complement strand
CTGTCGAACGCCTCGGTTGCGAGGCCGAACAGCAGCGGCCCGAGGAACGCGGTGATCTTGCCGGAGAAGGCGAAGAAGCCGAAGAACTCGGTGCTCTGCCGTTCGGGGACGAATCGGGCGAGCAGGCTTCGGCTGGCGGCCTGGTTCGGGCCGACGAAGATGCCGAGGGCGATGGCGGAGACCCAGAGCCAGGTGACGGTGGGCGCGAAGGTGGCGAGCAGCGTGGCACCCGTCAGCGCCACCAGGCTGACGAGAATCGTCGTGCGGGCGCCGATGCGGTCGTCGACGAAGCCGAAGAGCGCGGCGCCGAGACCGGCCGCGACGTTGATGGCGATGCCGAAGACGATCACCTCCGACAGGCTGAGCCCGAAGGTGCCGGCGGCGTAGATGCCGCCGAACGAGAACACCGTCACCAGGCCGTCGTTGTAGACCAGGCGCGCGACCAGCAGCCGGACAATCTCGCGGTAGTTGCGGAGCTTGCGCAGGGTGTGCAGGAGGGCGCGGTAAGCGCCGGAGGGTCCCTCGCCGGCCGTCGCGCCGCGTCGCTGCCGCGGCGCCATCGCGAGTAGCGGCAGGCTGAAGACCAGGAACCAGGCCGCGACGAGCAGGTTGGTGGCCCGATAGTTGAAACCCGCTTCCGTGGAGACGCCGAACAGCGGGTCGTCCCGAACCAGTACCAGCAGGGCGAGCGCCAGGCAGACGAGGCCCCCGGCGTAGCCGAGTCCCCAGGCCCACCCGGACATGCGGCCCATCCGCTCCTTCGGTGCGATCTCCGGCAGGAAGGCGTTGTAGAACACCCCGCCGAGTTCGAAGGCCACGTTCGCGACGGTGAAGAGCACCAGGGCCAGGAGGACCGCATGTTCCATGCCGGGACTTACGAAGGTCAGCGCCGCGGTCGCCGCGCAGCAGATCCAGGTGGCAGCGGCCAGGTAGCGTCGCCGGTGACCGCTGCGGTCGGCCATCGCGCCGAGCAGCGGCGAGAGGAGCGCGATCGTGATCCCCGAGACCGCGACGGCCCGGGACCACTGCCCCGTCCCCGTCACCTCGTCGGGGGCGATCGCCGCGGTGAAGTACGCCGCGTACACGAACGTCACGACGAGGGTCGTGAACGCCGAGTTCGCCCAGTCGTAGAGGGCCCAGGCGACGCCGGTCCGTGCCGTCGGGAAGCCCTTGGGTGCGACTGCGGTGTCGGCGCGCATGGTCCGCTATCCCGCGGGGGAGGCGTCTGCCCGGACACTGACGTCGACGGCGAGTTCCTCCGCGTCGCCGCCCTGCCGTACCCCGCGGGTCGGCGAGACGTCCCGGTAGTCGCGTCCGACCGCGACCCGGATATGCCGGTCGGTGGGAATGCGGTTGGTTGGGTCGAACCCGATCCAGCCGAGCCGGGGGAGGAGACACTCGACCCACGCGTGCATGGCGTTGCCGGGCACGGGTGCGCGATCGTCGCCGGTGACGTGCAGGTACCCGGAGACGTAACGCGCGGGGATGGCCCAGGAGCGGGCGATGGCGATCATGACGTGCGCATAGTCCTGGCAGACCCCGCGGCGCGAGGCCAGGATGTGGTCGATCGGCGACTCCGCGGTCGTCTCGCCCGGTGCATAGGTGAACGCGGCATGCAGCGCGTCCGACAGCGCCGCGACGGAGCTGAGCGGGTCCTCGAGGGGCGCCAACCCCAGTTCTTCGACGAAGGCGTCGAGGGCGGGCGTGCGTTTGGCCAGGGCGCTGGCGTGCGTGAACTCCCAGTGTTCGAAACGGTCCGTCCAGCTACGCGCCACGGTCCAGTCGTCCGGGGTGAGCCGCGCCGCGAGCGGGTCCGCGGGGTGTACCTCGACGGCGGCCCGCGCCGTGATCGTCAACGCATCGTGTTCACGGCGCAGCGCGAGCAGGTGGTGTGCATTGCCGAACCCGTCCCGCGTGCACCCGAGGTCGGTGGGCGGGTCGGTCTCGATGGCGAAGGCAAGCAGTCGCTGGCGGCGGTCCTCCAGCGGACGCAGCCGCAGCGACATCACGCACGCGTTCGCCCGCGAGGCGTACCGGTAACGGGACACGTGCTCGATCTGGTAGCGGAGACTCACCGCAGTCGCCTCGGGAGACCCGAATCTCGCGCTGAGCATAGCGACCGGTGGCGGCGGTTGCATGCGCGCGCCCGCGGCCGACTTACTCCGGGACGATCCAGACGTCCTTGGCGCGGGGCTCGCCGGGACCGCCCGGGCTCGTGGGCACGTCGCGGCACAGCGCACCCGGGACGACCCGGGTGCTGCGCCCCTGCAGGACGAAACAGTGCAGGGCGACAGCGCCCTGGCCCAGCCGACCGTCGACGAGGCAGGGCGCGCTCGTGACCGGTGGCGCGCGTCGGGCGACGAATTCATCCGGGGCGGCGCGCAGCCGTGCGGCGCAGGCGGCGCGTTCGGCTGCGGAGAGCCCGGGACCGAACAGCACCTCGTTGTTGCCCCGCTGTTCGATGGTCAACTCCCCGAGGTGGTCGAGCGCGTACTCCAGCTCGTCCGGGCGCACGCATGCCCAGGTCTCGACGCCGGGAAGCAGCGGCTCCTCCGCGAGGTAGTAGCGGATCGCCTGCGCGACGAAAGGGAATACGGCCGGGTCGTCGGCCACGCCCGTCCCGGGCGCGTTCAGGACCGCGACGCTCCCGAGCCGGCAGGCATGCAACAGGCCTGGCACGCCCAGGACCGAGTCGGGACGAAACGCGAGCGGGTCGAGGAAGTCGTCGTCCACCTGGCGGTACAGGACATGGACGCGCAGCGACCCGCGTGCGCCGCGCAGGTGAACCTGGCCGTCTTCGACGAACAGGTCCGGTCCCGTGACGAGTTCCATCCCGGCTGCCTTGGCCAGGAGGGCGTGTTCCGCGAAGGCCGCGTTGTAATGCCCCGGCGTCAGCAACGCGACGCGGGGATCGGCGTCCCCGGGCGCAAGTTCGCGCAGGGTCTCGAGCAGCGCCGACGCGTAGGGCGGCGTGTCCCGCGCCGCGCAGGCGTCGCGGGCCCGACGGAGCGGCTCCTCCAGGACGCGGCCGACGGCGACCATGGGGGCGCCGCCGCCGGGGCAGCGCACGTTGTCGCGCAGAACGCGGAAGCCCCCGGGGGCACGCGCGACGTCGATGCGGCATACCGCCGCAGGCACGTCCTCCGGCCGGACGGCGCCGCGCATCTCCACGCGGAACTGGCGACTGCCGCCCACGACGGCGGCCGGAACGACGCCATCCCGCACGATCGCCGCGTCGCCGTAGAGGTCTGCGAGCAGGAGGTTCAGCGCCTTGACGCGTTGCCGGAGCCCGGTTTCGAGAAAACGCCACTCGGACTCGGGCAGGAGCAGCGGGATACTGTCCGGGGGTTCGCCCGGTTCGGCGGTGACGAGGGCCGGCGTGACGGCGGCGGCGTCCCGGTCGCGCAACGCTATTGCGAGGGGCCGCCAATGGGCGCGAAGTTCGCCGGCCGGGGTGAATGCCTCGTCCGGGATCGCGGGGTCGAAGTCGTATGCGTGAAGGTCCAAACCGCAGATCCGCAACGGCGCTGCTGCGGAGCGGATTATAGGGAGGCGCGCCGCCCCGACGTCCCGTCGCGCACCTGCGGCTGCTTCCCGGAAGAGGTGCGCCTGCTTGACACCCCCCTTGTGTCCCGGCCATGCTGCCGGGCGACCGGCCGGCGTCCGCGCGGCGCCGAGTGTGTGGAGAACCGAAGTCGGGGGCCGGCCCCCAGGGTGGAGCGGGCATGGGCGACAGGACACGCAAGATACTGGTCGTCGACGACGAACCGGACCTCGAACGGCTGATGCGGCAACGCATGCGCCGAGAGGTGCGTGATGGGCGCTACGAGTTCTCCTTCGCCCACGACGGTTTCGAGGCCCTCGAGCGGCTCCATGAGGACCGCGAGATCGAGATGGTCCTGTCCGACATCAACATGCCGGGCATGGACGGGCTGACGCTGCTCGACCAGATTCCGAAGGTCGACCCGAACATCCGCGCCGTCATCGTCTCCGCCTACGGGGACATGCAGAACATCCGCACGGCCATGAACCGGGGGGCATTCGACTTCGTCACCAAGCCCATCGACTTCAACGACCTCAAGGTCACCATCGACAAGACGCTGAGCCACCTGCAGTTGCTGCGCGAGGCGCTCGAGACGCGGGATCGGCTCGTGGCGCTCCAGAACGAACTCGACGTCGCGAGCCGCATGCAGCAGTCGATCCTGCCGACCGTCTTTCCGAAGACGCCGGGCTACCAGGTGTTCGGCCAGATGGAGGCGGCCCGCGAGGTCGGGGGAGACTTCTTCGACATCATCAACCTGGAGGGCGGCAGGATCGGCCTGACGATCGCCGACGTCTCCGGCAAGGGGGTCCCGGCGGCGCTCTTCATGATGTCGAGCCGCACCCTGATGAAGGGCTCGGCGATCGGGTTGCCCGATCCGGCGGACGTCGTCGAGGAGGTCAACGGACTGCTCGAAGCGGACAACGAGGCGGCCATGTTCGTCACGCTGTTCTACGCGGTACTCGATCCCGAGAGTGGCACGCTGCAGTACGCCAACGGCGGTCACAACCCGCCGCTGATCGTGCACCCGGGCGGGTCTTCGGCCTTGCTGCCGACTACCGGCGGCGTGGCGCTCGGGGTGATGCCGGGGTTCTCCTACCGCCAGAGCGAGACAACGCTCGCGCCTGGGGACATCGCCGTCCTCTACACCGATGGCGTCACGGAAGCCATGAACGCGAAGGACGAGGAGTTCGGCGTCGAGCGGCTGCAGGCCGTGTTCGAGGAACGACAGCCGGAGAGCGCGCGCGCGGTCAGCGAGGCGATCTTCGATGCCGTGCACGAGTTCGCCGGCAGCACGCCGCAGTCGGACGACATCACCTGCCTGATCGTGATGCGGGAGGCCTGACGACGTGAGCGCGAATCTCTCGCTGAAGGTCGCCACGAACGTCGAAGACCTGCGACGGGCGCAGGACGAGATCGAGGCCTTCTGCAACGCGCAGGCCTGGCCGGCGGATGTCGTGTTCCAGATCGGCCTGGTCGTCGAGGAACTCGGGATCAACGTCGTCAACTACGCCTACGAGGACGGCGCCGAGCACGAGTTCTCGATCTCGGTCACCTCGGACGACGGGTCGCTCACCCTCGAGATCGTGGACGGCGGCCAGGCATTCGATCCGCTCGAGGACGCGCCGGAACCGGATCTCGACGCGTCGCTGGAGGACCGGCCCATCGGCGGGCTCGGGGTCTATCTCGTGCGCACGATCATGGACGAGTTGAGCTACCGGCGGGAGGACGGCCACAACCGCCTTACCGCGATCAAGCGGAGACCGGAGTGATTGCGAGGGTCCGGCGGCTCTGCGCGCTGGGTCTGTCCGTCATCGTCTGGGGAGGAGCGCTGGCGGAGTCGGGGGTCACCGACGACCGCATCCTGTTCGGCCAGTCCGCGGCGTTCAGCGGGCCCGCGCAGGAACTCGGCACCAACATGCGGCTTGGCATCGACGCGGCGTTCGGCGAGGCCAATGCGCGGGGCGGCGTGCACGGACGTCGACTCGCGCTGTCCGCCCTCGACGACGCGTACGAGCCGGAAGGGGCCATCGCCAACACCCGGCGGCTCATCGAGGAGGGGGTGTTCGCGCTGATCGGCGCGGTGGGCACGCCGACCTCGGTGGTGGCGGTGCCGATCGCCGCGGAAGCCGGTGTTCCCTACGTCGCGCCGTTCACGGGCGCGGCGTTCCTGCGCGATTCGCGCTGGGACAACGTCATCAACCTGCGGGCGTCCTACGGCCAGGAAACGGAGGCCATGGTGGCCCGCCTGATCGCGGACCGGGGCATCGAGCGCATCGCCGTGATGTACCAGGACGATTCGTTCGGCCGGGCGGGTTACACGGGCGTCATGACGGCGCTCGAGACCCGGGGGATGGAACCGGTCGCCACCGGCGTCTACCCGCGCAACACCACGGCGGTCAAGACCGGACTGCTGGACCTGCGCGCGGGCGACCCGGAAGCCGTCATCGTGGTGGGCGCGTACGAACCCGTCGCGGCGCTCATCGCGTGGGCCAGGCACACCGGTTTCAACCCCGTGTTCGTCACCATCTCGTTCGTGGGCAGCAACGCGCTGGCCCGGGAACTCGGCGAATACGGCCCCGGCGTGTACGTCACGCAGGTGGTCCCGTTCCCCAGCGGCGCGAACCCGCCCGTTGTTCGGTCCTACGCCCGCGCGCTGGCGACCGCGGCCCCTGACGCGGCGCCCGGCTTCGTGTCGCTGGAGGGCTATCTGGCAGGCCGCCTCGCCCTGGTCGCGCTCGAGCGCTGCGGACGCGAGGTCGACCGGGCCTGCTTCCTGCGGGTCCTGCGCGAGGCGTCCCGGGTCGATCTCGACGGCTTCGAGCTGCGCTACAGCGACACGGACAACGGGGGTTCCAGCGCCGTGTACCTCACCATGATCGGCTCCGACGGGCAGTACCGCGCCGTGGAGAGCCTGGCGGAACGCATCGGCTGGCGGCGGCCCGTGGGCCGCGCCGTCCGCACCGGCGTCGGGCGGTGACGGACGCGGGCGAACGACCGTCGGCAGCGGAGGTCTCCACGGAGTCCTCGGCGATGTCCGACCTGCCTGCGTCTGCAGATGCGTCGGCGCCGGAGCCGGAGGCCGTGCGGGGGCTGCAGGCACGCCTGCAACGCCTCGCGGCGAGCCGGCACCGCATCTCGGTACAGCTCTATGCCGGCATCGGCGTCGCCGTGTCGTTCACGTTGATCGCGAGCCTGGTGGCCTTGTGGTCGTTCAACCGCTTGAGCGACGCCCAGGACCGCGTGAACCGGCACAGCGTTCCGGGGATGGCGGCGGCGTTCGGCGTCGCCCGGCAGGGCGCGGCGCTCGTGGCGGCGGCGCCGAGGCTCACGGCGGCGGCGAATCGGGAGGAGTTCGGGGTCGTGGCGGGCGAACTCGACCGGGAAGAGGCCGTCTTCCAGGGGCGGCTGTCCGAGTTGATGCGCCAGGGAGAGCAGCACGTCGGAGTGCGCGCGCGCGCCGACGCGCTGATCGCCAACGTCGAGGCGCTCCAGGGTTCGGTGGCCCAGGGATTCGACCTGGCCGACCGCGGGGCGGAAGTGCGGGCGGAACTCAACGACCTGCAGGCGCGGCTGACGGACGTCCTGGTCCCCATCATCGACGATCAACTGTTCTACGCGGTCACTGGATACCGCACGCTGGGCGCGCCGGCGCGGCCGCGGGAGGCGCGGTTCGTCGAAGAGGAGTTCGGCCTGTACCGGCGCCTGGCGGGGCTCCGCACGGAATCCAACGTGGCCGCGCAGCTCCTCACCAACATCTTCAACCTGCCGGACCGGGCGCTGCTGGAGGCCATGCGGGACCGGTTCCAGGCGAGCGCGGGGAGCATGGAGCGCCATCTGTCCGCGCTCGGAAACCTCGACGCCCGGGAACGGCTCGCGCCGATGGTCGCGCGCCTGACGGAGCTCGGGATCGGCGGTGGCGGAGGGTTCGAACTGCGCACTGCGGAACTGGAGGGGTTGGAGCGGCAGGAACGCCTGCTGGCGGAGAACCGGGCGCTCGCCAACGACCTGGCGCTCGAGGTGGAGGGTCTAGTGAGCGAGGCGCGCGAGAGTGCGGGCGCCGCCACGCAGGCCTCGGCGGACGCCATCCTCACTGGCCAGAACCTGCTGCTCGCGCTCAACGGGATCAGCATCGTGGGCGCGATCCTGATCGCGTGGCTGTTCGTGGGTCGGGTGCTGCTGCGCCGCCTGGATCGTCTGTCGGAGCGCATGCGCGCGATGGCGGGTGG
>VXNE01000048.1 GCA_009840715.1 Gammaproteobacteria bacterium | reverse complement strand
GTATCACGACCCTCACCGTCTCCGGGGAGAGCGGCGGCGGGAACCTGTCCCTTGCAACCGGACTGAAAGCCAGGCGGGAAGGTTGGGTAGACCAGATCGACGGAATCTACGCGCTGTGTCCCTACATCTGTGGCGCCTACGCAGACCCGCCGAGCGAGCTCCTGTCTCTCGTCGAGAACGATACGTACATGCTGGACTGTCAGGAGATGGACCTCCTCGTGACCGTCTACGATCCCGAACGCGAGCACGGCGCGAACCCGCTTGCATGGCCGCTCGCGGCGACAGCGTCCGACCTGGAAGGGCTGCCGCCGCACGTCATCTCCGTCAACGAGCTCGACCCCCTGCGCGATGAAGGCCTGGCCTTCTTTCGCAAGCTGCTCGCGGCGGGAGTGTCCGCCGTCGCCCGCACCGTGCATGGCACGACCCACGGCGCCGACCAGGGGATGGCCGACATCATCCCCGACGTGCACCGGGAAACCGTCCGGTCGGTCGTCGGGTTCGCGAAGAGCGTGTCGGGGACGTCCTCGTGAGAGCGTTGCGGACCCCCGAGGAACGCTTCCAGGACCTCGACGGCTTCCCCTTCCAGCCCAACTACCTCGAGGTCGACGCCGGCGATGGCGGCCGGTTGCGGATGCACTACATCGACGAGGGTCCGAGCGACGGCGAGGTCGTGCTCTGCCTGCATGGGCAGCCGGTCTGGTCCTACTCCTATCGGAAGATGATCCCGCCGCTGACGGCCGCCGGTTACCGGGTCATCGCACCGGACATCGTGGGCTTCGGCCGCTCCGACAAGCCGGCGCAGCGATCGGACTACACCTTCGCCAGCCACGTGCACTGGATGCACGACTTCGTGCGCGCCCTGTCGCTCACCGACATCACGCTCGTGGGGCAGGACTGGGGCGGCCCGATCGGCCTGCGGGTCGTTACCGCGGACACGGAGCGGTTCGCCAGGATCGTCGCCACCAATACCGGGTTGGCGGACGCCCGCGGCATCCCGGACGAGATGGCCCCGAAACTCCGGCAACTGCTGGCGGGAACTCCCGTCCTGCCCCCGAAGGAACTGGATGCGGTCATGCGCAAGCGGGCCCTGGAATCCGAAAGGCCTGCCGGATTCCAGGATCAAACCAGGGACGCGGTGGCGGACATCGATGCGCGTCCGTCGTTCATGTACTGGATCCGGTTCTGCGACGCCTATCCCGACTTCGATCCGGGCGAGATCGTGGCTTTCTGGCTGAACGACTGCTCCGCCGAAGAACGACGCGCCTACTCCGCGCCCTTTCCCGCCGAGGAGTACAAGCAGGGCGCGCGACAGTTCCCGAGCCTGATCCCGCTGTTCCCCGACGACCCCGCGGTTCCCGACAACCGCAGCGCCTGGGAGGTCCTGCGGAAGTTCGACAAGCCCTTCCTCACCGCGTTCAGCGATAGCGATTCCGGAACCGCCGCGACGCAGTTCCAGGAGGAGGTTCCCGGCGCAAGAGGCCAGAACCACGCGATCATCCGGGACGCCCTGCACTACCCCCAGGACGACCAGGGCGAACAGCTCGCCGCGGTGGTCATCGACTTCATGAAGGACAACCCGCTGCCATGACCCGCACCATCGCCGACCTCGGCCCGCACGTCGCGCGCCGTTACCCGTTCCAGTCGCAGTTCGCCAACGTCAACGGGTGGCGCATGCACTACATCGACGAAGGCCCGCGGGACGCACCGCCCGTGCTGATGCTGCACGGCAATCCCACCTGGGGCTACCTGTGGCGGGACGTCATTCCGCCCGTGCTGGCTGCGGGCTATCGGGTGATCGTGCCCGACCAGGTCGGCTTCGGCCTGTCGGAACATCCGCACGCCGCGAGCGCGCACAGCCTGGACAACCACGCGGCCAATCTCGTCGCCCTGATCGACCAGCTCGACCTCGACGGCATCTTCTTCGTGTGCCATGACTGGGGCGGCCCGACCGGTCTCTCCGCGTTACTCACGCGTCCCGAGCGCGCGGTCGCCGTGGCCGTCATGTCCACCTGGGCATGGCGGGAACCGTCGGCGGAGTTTCACCGCCGCATCATGCCGTGGCTGACGTTGCACGCGCCCCTCGTCGGCCCCTTCCTGTCGGGGCGTCAGGCCGCGTTCCCCGGGCGCTCTACCTACCTTTCCGTGGTCGATCGCGAGCGCATCAAGGAAGACGCCCTGGACGTCTATGTCTCGGTGCTGCCAGACGCGGACGACCGGCGGCTGACCTGGCAGTGGCCGCGGTCCATACCAATCGACCCGGCCACCGACATCGCGGGAGAGCGCTTCGAGTGGCTCGAAACCGGTGTGCGTGCGCTCAGGCTGCCCGCGACCGTCATCTGGGGGCGCGAGGAGGTAGTGTTCGCCGCGGACGCCTTCGCCCCGGTGTGGCACGAGATCTGGCCGCACGCGGAAGGCACGCACCTGGTCACCGGCAATCACTTCCTGCAGGAAGACTCGGGCGCGGAAATCGGCGACATCCTCGTCGACTTCGCCATGCGTCACGTTCCCGTCGGGGAGGAGGGTTGACCGATGAGCGTACGCCACATCACGCAACGGCCCTCGGGCACGCGCAGCGTACCGGTGCTGACCGACCCGAACGTCAGCCACTACCCGGAGTTCGCCGCCTTCCTGTCGGACACCTTCGAACTCGAAGACGCGCCCCTGGAGGCGCCCGGGCTACTCGACGTCGACGGCCGGGTCTACGAACTGGTCTTCATCGGCCGTTCCGGCCACCCGTTCCCGGCCGCGGTCGAGATCGCGGCGCTGGTCCCGGGGCTCGAACCGATGGATACGGACCAGACCGACCGGGACCTGTGGGCCATCATGGAGTGGCTGATCGAAGGGGTGGGAGAGCCCTGGACGGTCGAGGCGCTGAGGACCACGGGGGAGATCTTTCGCGTGAAACCGTAGGGGAGGGGCTTGTCCCCTCCCGCGGTGGTCCTTGGACGATTTCGATACGGGACGCCACAAGGGCGTCCCCTACGCCGCCCGCGAATGGCGTGCATGATGGCGGCACGGGCGACCACGAGGGTCGCCCCTACGCCAGCGTATAACCCGCTTCGCTCAAGGGCATCGACCGCACACGTTCACCCGTCGCCGCGAAGATGGCATTGGCGACGGCCGGCGCAAGCGGCGGGAGCGCCGGTTCCCCCAACCCAGTCGACGGGTTGTCGCTCTCGATGAAGTGCACCTCAATCTCGGGCGTCGGGCCGATGCGCATCACCCGATATTCATCGAAGTTGTCCTGCTCGATGACACCCCCCTGCATGGTGATCTGCTGCAGGGCCATGGTGCTCAGGCCGTCCACGACCGCACCCTCCACCTGGCTCAACGCCCCGCTCATGTTGATGATGGGACCCACATCGACCGCCACCCATACCTTTTCGACGCTGACCTTCCTGTCGGCGGTGACACGCACCTCGGCGACCTCCGCCACGTGCGCGGCGTGGGCGAAGTAGAAGGACAAGCCGAGGCCGCTGCCGCTCGGCATGGGCCTGCCCCACGCCGCCTTTTCCGCCGCGAGCCTGATCACGTCCATGGCGCGGCCGGTATTCAGCGCGTTGACGTCGCCTTCCTTGATCCAGCGCGGCTCGCCCATGAGTTCGAGCAGGAACTCGAGGTGGTCCCGGCCCGCCAGCACTGCCAGTTCATGAATGAAGCACTGCTCCACAAAGGCGTTGGTGTTCGACCCGGGCGCCCGCCAGGCGCCGCAGGGTGTCCCGATCTCCTGCATGCTGAGCTTGATGCGGGCAGTCGGGAACGCCACGGCCGGTAACTCGTTGCCCCGCAGCCCGGATCCCATGACGGGCCGACCGTTCTTGCCGATCCCGATGTAGTGCTGCTCCCAGGCCGAGAGCCTGCCGTCCGCGCCCACGGCTCCCTTCATTTGCTCGAATCCACCGGCGCGGAAGTGGTCGTTGTGAATGTCGTCCGTACGCGTCCAGGTCAGCTTCACCGGAACGCCCGCTCGGTGCGAGATGGCCATGGCTTCCGTCGCGAAGTCGTGGACTCCCCGTCGTCCGAAGCCACCGCCCATGCGCAGCGTGTGCACCCGCACCTGTTCGGGCTTCATGCCGAAGAGGTTGCCCGCGATCAGGGGCACTTCCCGGGGCCACTGGGTGCCGAGCCAGACCTCGAGGGTGTCCGGCTCGCCGTTGCCGCCCCTGCGGTAGTCGGCGGTGCAGTTCATCGGCTCCATGCACACATGGGCCACGAAAGGAAACTGGTAGAAGGCCTCGGTCGTCCGGTTGGCCTCGTCGGCAAACGCCGCATCGACGCCATCGTTGTCGGCAATCACCTCGCCGCCCCCTTCCCGGGCGGTGCGCTCGGCCCAGGCGACCATCGCGGACCAGTCGTCGCTCGATGCCGATGACTCGTCCCACTCGACCTCGAGCCGGCGGCGGGCATCGAACACCGACCAGGTGTCGTCGCCGACGATCGCAACGCCGCCGCGCAAGGCGGCCACACCGTCCAGGAACCACACCTCGGACTTCCCCGCCGCTTCGTTGGGCTCCAGGATGAAGGCATCCGTCACGCCGGGCAGGCCCTTGATTTCGCTTTCGTTGAAACGGACGGCGGAGCCCCCGATACGCGGACAACGTACATAGGTGGCGTATTTCATGCCTGGCACGTCGACGTCTATGCCGAACTCGGACAAGCCCGTGGCAATGACGAAGTTGTCCACGCCGCTCACCGACGTCCCGATGATCCGGTACTCGCTCGGGTCCCGGTAGGTCAGTGTGTCGGGGTCGGGCACGGGCTGCTCCGCCGCCAGGCTCGCGAGCTGACCGAAGGAGCGACGCTCGCCCGAGGGGTGCACCACCTCGCTGTCCCGAGCTTCCAGGTCCTTCCGCTCCACCTCCATCATCAGGGCGGCGGCGCCGATGAGCATCTCGCGCGCCGATGCGCCCATACGCCGCATCGTGCCGACGTTCCGGGGCACGGAGTTGGAGCCCCCGGCGATCTGGAGTCCGAACCTGTCCTCGTCAAGGGGCGCGTCCAGGACTCTCACGTCCTCCCAACGCGCCCCCATCTCCTCCGCGATGATCATCGGCAGGGTGGTCCTGATGCCCTGCCCCATCTCGGGGATGCTCGAGTAGATCGTGATCTGGCCGTCCCGATCGATCCGCACGTAGACGTTGAGTTCCTTCGAGCTGACCAGCGCGTCGTCCGGTGTCGCCGCCGTGGCCATCGGCAGCGTCACTTGCAGCAGCACCCCACCCCCCGCGACCGCCGAGACCTTCAGCAGGTCGCGTCGGGTGAGTCCGGTTGAGACAGCCATGAGCCCGGATGAGCTAGCCATGTTCAAGCTCCCCCGCCAGCGTTGTGGGCCCTGGCGGCGCTGTGCACCGCCTTGCGAATGCGAACGTAGGTCCCACAGCGGCAATAGTTGCCAGCGAGCGCCTCGTCGATGTCCGCATCGCTTGGCTCCGCGTTGTTTTCGAGCAGGGCGGCGGCGCTCATGATCTGCCCCGACTGGCAGTACCCGCACTGCGGCACGTCATGTTCGATCCAGGCCGCCTGCAGGGGATGCAGATCGCCCTCCGCCGCGAGCCCTTCGATGGTCGTCACCGCACCGGCGACCGCCTGCACCGGCAACACGCAGGAGCGCACGGGCACGCCGTCCACCTGTACCGTGCAGGCGCCGCACTGCGCGATGCCGCAACCGTACTTCGTTCCGGTGAGTTTCAGCTTGTCGCGCAGGACCCACAGAAGCGGCATGTCCGGTCGGACATCCACTTCCCGGTCACTGCCGTTGACGCTCAGGTTGAATCTGGCCATTCGGTTCACTCAAGGGGGATCCTGTCGATTCAATCACAGATTTCCGCGTCATCGCTCAAGAACCCGGAGAATCTGGAGCAGCCGGATTGTCCGCGACCGGTAACACAAGTCGAACGCCTGCAACGTCGGCCTGCTGTTCCGTCAAGAAGGCGTTCGTGCGCTGTAGCAGGTTCGCGGTCCCCGCAACGTTGGTCCAGTCCACGGCAGCGGTCCAGCGCTGCGCGAAGTCCAACATTCGCACGACCGGCGTCGCCTGCCCGTGCACGCTCAAGACCCGCTGCGCCGCCACGTAGTCGGCTCGATACACGGTGGGGATTACGACACGCTCCTCGTTGGCGGCGATCAGTTCGGCGTTCAGCATGATCCGGGCCACGCGCCCATTGCCGTCCGCGAACGGGTGTACCTCCGTCACCAGAAAGTGGACGAACGCCGCCCGCCTGAAGGGAGTGTCCAATGCGAGATACAGGTCGAAGCCGCGCTGCAGCGTCCCGACTACGGCGTCGGGGGCGACGAAGGCCGTACCCCCGAGGCGGTTGGGGGCCGTCTTGAAACGCCCGGGCTCCCGCGTCGGGCGTCCGGCGAGGACGCCCGCGTGCCGTGCTCGCAGCAGATCGACAAACGCGCCGGCGGTGTCGGGGACATCACGCATGCCCGCTACGTCCGATACCACCTTCCAGACGCCCAGGATGTCGTGGGCGTCCTCCGGTCGCTCGGCCGGGATGCGGCCGTCGAACACGATCCTGGCGGCCTCTTCGACCTCGAACTCCGTGCCCTCGATGAAGTTCGAGAAGTACGCCTCGTAGAAGGCGAGTGTCGCGTGGCCGGTGCCGTCGCGCGGTGCCGTCGCGCGCGCCGGAAGCTCCATGCCGAGCAACGCCGCCTGAAGACCCTCGAACAGCGCGACGCGTTGCGGATCGTAGGGCAGGCCCCGAGACCGGGCACGGGCCACGCGGCTCGCCAGCGGCGCGTCACGGGTACCTGCCATCGCACCGATGATGCTCACGAGCAGTTCCGCTTCGGCGTCCCTCTGAATGCGGGGCGCGATACGGCGGGCGTCATCGCGCAGCCGGTTGGCCGCCTCGATGCCGGCGGTAGCGATGAGGCGTTCGAGCTCCGCTTCCAGCCGCTCTCTGGGTAGCGTGCGCCGACAGCGCCCGCGGCGGGCCCGTGAGGGGCGCAGGTTGTCCAGGAACGCGCGCGCCGGCGAACTGAGAAAGAGACCGGCCATGAAGGGGCGGTCTTCAGCGGTCGGCCCGGCACCCCTCCGCGGGCGCAGCCGCAAGCCCGGCAGGTCGATGTCGGACCCCGCCCGGGTCACTAGGCAGACGGAACCGTCGTCGGCAGGCTCGAACTCCAGCGCCGTGCGGTCGGCGACCAGTGCGCCGGGGAAATAGCCGGCCACGATGTCCCACCGATTGCGGCGCACGATCTCGACCGGATCGTCGTGCAGGTCCGATGTGTACAGCCTCGAGGCGAGCTTGCGCAGCCGGCCGGATGCCACCAGCCGCGAGACATTGCGGCTGATGCCAGCGTGCGAAACGAGAACCTCCCCAGTTGCGGGAAGTCCTGCGGGGCGGATTTCCGTGGACATAGCGACGCTGCCGGAGGCCGTTTGTAGGACTATTGCAAGTTTAGCACCCCGAAAACGAGAACAATATGCGAATAACGAGTGCGAGAGTGTGTGCTTCGGCACACGGGGCCGCGCAACCGGCGTGATCGTATTCAGCCGCCGCTCACCAGACCCCCCCCTGCCTGGGCCTGTGTCATTCCCGCGCCGACGAGATATAGTCGGATAGCTTGTCCGTTACGACGAGAAGGGGAAGAGATGTTCGAAGGGAATAGGCACATTGGCAAACAATGCCTCCTGTACGCAATCGGAATGACGTGCCTGGCGCCTTCTTACGCGGTCGCGCAAGAGATCGAGGAGATCATAGTAACGGCGCAGAAACGGGAGGAGGCCCTCACCGACATCGGCATGTCGATCACGGCCATCAGCGGCGAGCAGTTCGACTC
>VXNE01000276.1 GCA_009840715.1 Gammaproteobacteria bacterium | reverse complement strand
CTCCACCAGGTAGAGCTCGTCCACCGTCTCGAACGTGGCCGGCAGACCCTGCGTCAGCGGATGGCCGTTCGTCACCTGCACCTCGAACCGGCTGACCGGCGGGTGGTTGAGGAAGAAGCAGCCGAGCGTCTCGTGATGACCTTCCCTGACCATGCGGCGCTGGCGCGTGCCCTCGATCCGGGCCGCGCGGCCGCCGCTCGTCCCGTGCAGGCCGAACCAGCGTCCGCCGCCCTCGAGCCACGCGTTGAGCGCGTCGAGCTGCGCGCCGCTGGGAACGGGGCCCGCCACGTAGGTCAGCAGCAGTCCGGCGCCGTCGAGCCAGCGGTCGAGGTCGGTGAAGTCGTTGGCGACCGTGGTGGTCATGTCCTCCTTTTCGGCCAGCAGCCCGAGCAGCGACAGGCGCGCGTAGTCCATGTCGTGTCCGGCGCTCGCTCCCGGCGGGAAGCCGCCGACGATGAGATGGGTGCGTGAACTCATGGTGAACCTCCGTGCAATGGCTCGAGTTGCCGTCAGCCGGCCGTCGCTTGGGCCCTGGGCGCGAGCCTGAACAGCAGCATCGCTTCCGAGGACAGCGCCATCTCGGGTGGCGGGGCTGGGAAGCCGTACTTGCGGCCGAGTTCGGCGAGGACCGGTCCCGCCTCCGGGTCGGCGGCCATCACCGGAATGAGCGTGCGCTCGTACCGCTTCCCCTCGATGCGCACGACGGCGCGGGGGTCTTCCCGGGCTTCGGCGGGCCACTGCTTCCAGAGACGTCCCCACCAGGAGTTCATGTATCCGCACGGGACGTACAGCGCCCCGTCGTGCTCGGCGACCCACACCGTACGCGACCGCGGCGGGGTCATGAGCTGAAGCTCGATCTCCATGACGTCGCGCGCGAAGGACCAATCCGGCTCCTCGGCGACCAGTTCGCCCGACACGAGCGGACCGCCGGCGGCGAGGGCGTTCGGGCCGTCGGCAAAACGCATGCCTATGAGGTAGACGCCGACAACGAGGATCACGACGCCGATCAGGACGGAGAATATGCGGATGACGATCATGCGCGGACCTCTCTTCTCTTTGCTTGCGCGACGGGTGTGTTGCGTAGTCTGCGAGGCCGCGTGCCTCCGGTCAACGCGTGGGCCACTTTTCCGGCATCATCGCGTTTTGTTCGCCAGGAGTTGAGAACGCGCGGTGGAATGGAGTCCCTTCGTGCTGCTGTGCTGCTACGCCACGGCCATCTTCGTCGTGTCCATCGTCGGTGGCCGTCTTTCCGGGCTCGGCACCATGACGCATACGCGCACGCAGGTGGTGATGAGCCTGGTGTCGGGGTTCATCCTCGGCATCGCCCTGTACCACCTGCTCCCCCACAGCCTCCTGCACTTCTCGGGGCCGGACGCCGTGCACACGACCGTGCTGTGGCTGGTGTTCGGGGTGGTCCTGATGGTGTTTCTCCTGCACGTCTTCCACTTTCACCAGCACGACTTCAGCGGTGAAGCCACGGAGCTCTACGACGCTCCGAGGGACGCTGCCCCGATGCACTCGGGCGGTCTGCTTGGCATCGCCATCGGCCTGGTCGTGCATGCGCTGGTCGCGGGTGTCGCGCTGGGCGCCAGCGTCCGCACCGATGTCGCGCACCATGGCGGAGCGACCCTCGCCGGGCTCGGGGTCTTCCTCGCCATCATGGCGCACAAGCCGATGGACGCCTACTCGATCGTGGGCATGATGCGGGCGGCGGGGCATGATGCCAGGGCGCGGACCTTGGCCAACGTCGCGTTCGCGTTGGTAGTCCCGTTGACCGCCCTGGCGGCGTTCTCGGGCGTGCAGTTGCTCGGGTCCTCGCAGGAAGCCGTCGTCGGCCGGGCCCTTGCCTTCGCTGCCGGGGCGTTCCTCTGCATCTCGCTGTCCGACCTCCTCCCGGAAGTACACTTCCACAGCCACGACCGTGGCAAGCTCATCGGCGCGTTCCTGGTCGGGATCGGCCTGGCGTACGGCACGTTCCAGTTGGAGTCGAGCCTCGAGGCCTGAGGCCCCGGCGTTCAGGACGCGCGGCGCAAGGCGAGTTCGGCGAGGATCTCCTCGTGCCTTTCGCGCGTGAGCCGGTAGTGCGTGAAGCACCACAGCGACACCACGGCGAAGCCGGCCACGTACGGACCGTAGACGAGTCCCAGGTCGACCAGCGTTTGGGGCGGGACGTCGGCTGCTGTGCGGATGTGCGTGCCGCGGGGCCAGTCGATGAGGTCCAGCGCGAAGCCCGCGACGATGTTCCCCATGCCCGAAGCCGCCTTCTGCGAGAACGAGCTGGCGGCGAAGAACACCCCTTCCTGGCGCCGCCCGGTGTCGAGTTCGTGTTCGTCCGCGGTGTCCGCGACCATCGACCCCAACGCGACGTTCGCCTGCACGGTGCTGGCGCCCTGGATCACGCGGATCCCGACCAGCAGCGGCAGGAGCAGGGCATCCGCGTTCTCGGGGAACCAGCCGGCGAGCCGCAACGCCACGGGCAGGATCTGCCAGAACGCCCATGAGCCCGCGCCGAACATGATCCCGGCGCGCTTGCCCCAGCGCGCGAAGATGCGCGCGGAGAACATCGCGCCGAACATGACCCCGATCGGGTAGCCGGCGACCACCAGGATGATCTCTGTGCGGGTCAGCTCCCAGAAGTACGTGTAGATGTAGATGTTCAGGGCGCCGTCGACGCCCACCATCACGAACACGATCAGGATTCCCGAGAAGAGCCACCGGAAGGAGCCGCAGCGCATGGCCGTGGCGATGTCGGAGAAGACGCGCCGAGTCACCGCCAGCGCATGGAAGCTGACGCGTTCGGTGACGGCGGGGAGGTGGGGAATGACGCTCCGCGTGCCCCAGGCGGACCACAGGATGACCGCGGCCATCGCGACGGCCAGCGTGGCGGCGTACGGCGGGTAGGCCTCGGCGTTCAATTGCCCGTTCTCGAACTCGGGCGTCGCGGAGAAGAACACGGCCATGCCGATGATGACCGCGAGAAGGTGTCCGAGGTGGCCGAAAAATGTCCGGTAGCCGACCAGCGCGGTCCGCTCGTCGAAGTCCTCGGTCATCTCGGCGCCGAGCGCGTTGTGGGGAACGTAGTAGAGCGAAATGGACGTGCGCGTGGCGTTGGCGAACACGACGAGCCACGCGAAGAGCGCCCAGTCGCCGCTCACCATCGGGTTGAACAGGAAGAAGAACGAGACGGCGAGCGGCAGGATCGATGCGTACATGAACGGATGGCGCCGGCCGAGCCGGGACCGCCAGTGGTCCGACAGGGACCCTGCGAGCGGGTCGGTGAAGGCGTCCACGACCACGGCGGTGCCCACGGCGATGCCGGCCAGGGTGCCCGGCATGCCAAGCACCTGGTTGTAGTAGAAGAGCAGGAAAATGCCGAAAGCGCCGTTCTTCAGGCCTTCGCCGAGCTGGCCGACGCCGAAGGCGAGCTTGACGTCGAATCGCAGTTTTCCGGGTACCGCCATGCGCGCGTGTCCTCCCGGGTGGCAAGCTTACCGGTACCGGCTTCGCGGCACGCGCGTATTCGGCTGGTGGTATGTTTCGGGGACAGACTCCGGGGGAGGGAGAACATGCGAGCACGGAAGGGCCAACTGGGAATGTCGAGAGGCGGGCTGATCGCGATCGTGGCGGTCGTGGCCGTCGCGGTGCTCCTCGTGTTGTTCGGTCGGCAGGAGCAGCCGCCGGAAGAGGCGGCTCCGGACGCGGCACCCGCGGCGCCGCCCGCGCCGACGACCGGCCTGGTCGACGAGGCGCGCGTCGCCCGGATCGATACCGACGAGCCGGGCGCCTGGCTCACTTACGGCCGTACCTACGAGGAGCAGCGCTTCTCGCCGCTCGTGCAGGTCAACCGGGAGAACGCCGGGGACCTGGGCCTGGTCTGGTACAGGGACTTCGGCACGCTCCATCCCGTGGAATCGACACCGCTGGTGGTCGACGGCGTGATGTACGCCATCCTGCCGTGGAACATCACCTACGCCCTCGACGCAGCGACGGGCGAGGAGCTGTGGTCCTACGATCCCGAGGTCCCCGGAGAAACGGCCCGCCGCGCCTGCTGCGGCGTGATCAGTCGGGGGCTCGCGGTTTACGGCGGGCGCGTCTACGTCGCGACCCTCGACGGGCGGCTGGTCGCCCTGGATGCGGCCACGGGAACGCCGGTGTGGGAGGTCGACACGGTCATCGACCGCACGCGCAACTACACCATCACGGGCGCCCCCCGGGCCGCGGCCGGCAAGGTGTACATCGGCAACGGCGGCGCGGAGTTCGGCGTGCGCGGGTACGTGACGGCCTACGACGCCGAGACCGGCGAGCAGGTGTGGCGCTTCTTTACGGTGCCCGGTGACCCCTCGCTCCCCTTCGAACACCCTGAAATGGAAATGGCCGCCGACACCTGGAAGGGCGGCGAGTGGTGGGACATCGGCGGCGGCGGCACCGTCTGGAACTCCATCGTCTACGACCCGGACTACCACACCGTCTATCTCGGTGTCGGCAACGGGTCGCCCTGGACGCGCGTCATCCGCTCGCCGGGCGGCGGCGACAACCTGTTCCTCGCGGCGATCGTGGCCGTCGACGCCGACACGGGCGCCATGAAATGGCATTACCAGACCACCCCCGGCGACAACTGGGACTACACGGCCGTCCAGGACATGACCCTGGCCGACCTCGAGGTCGACGGCGTCATGCGCAAGGTGCTGATGCAGGCGCCGAAGAACGGGTTCTTCTACGTCATCGACCGCAGCGACGGGACGCTGTTGCGGGCGCACCCGTACGGCACGGTGAACTGGGCCACCCACGTGGACCTCGAGACGGGGCGTCCGGTCGAGAACACCGACGTCAAGTACGACGAGAACCCGCAATGGATCCATCCGGGAGCGCTCGGCGCGCACAACTGGCAGGCGATGTCCTGGGACGGCGAGCGCGGCGTCATGTACCTGACGACGCACGACACCCCGTTCCTGTTCGCGATGCCCGAAGAGTACGAGAAGACCGGCGTGTACAAGCGCCGCGAGGGCATGCTCAACGTCGGCATCGAGTACGGCCGGATCAACCAGCTGATCGAGGCCTGGGACGACCCTCCCGATCCGGAAGGCTATACGGTCGCCTTCGATCCGCTAACCGGCGAGACCGTCTGGGCGGTCCGCCAGGAACACCCCTGGAACGGGGGCGTGGTCGCGACGGCCGCCGGCCTCCTGTTCCAGGGCGACGCCATGGGCAAGGTCTCGGCGCGCAGCACGGACGACGGCAGCCTGCTCTGGCAGACGGACACCTGGACGTCCATCGTCGGGCCGACCATCACGTACGAGGTGGACGGCACGCAGTATGTCGCCACGATGACGGGCGCCGGGTCCATCAATACGACGGGCGCCGCGACCTACACGTACGGCAGTCATGCCCGAGTCGTGGTGTACGCCCTCGGCGGCGATGCCGAACTGCCCATGCCACGGGAGCGGGATACGACGATCAAGGAACAGCCGCCGCTCACCGCCTCCGCGGAGGACCTCGACCGCGGCGACATCCTCTACCACGAAATCTGTTCGGCGTGTCATGGGATCGGGTTGGTGTCTTCCGGCGGGATCCCGGACCTGCGGTTCATGACGCCGGAGATCCAGGCGACCTTCGAGGCGATCGTGCTCGGCGGCACGCTGAACGACAACGGCATGGCTTCGTTCGCGGACGTGCTCGATGTCGAGGACACCGCGCGGATCCAGCAGTACATCATCTCGAGGGCGAACCGGGACCGGGAGAAGGAACTCGCGGAAGCCGCGGAGAACGCCGGGGACGCGTGACGCCGACCCGATGAACGAGGAAGTCACCGCGAATCTCCGCGAGGGCCCGGTGACTTCCTGCCCGAACTGCGGACGGGAGCGTTCCGGGCCATTCTGCGCCCACTGCGGCCAGAACGACCGCAACTACGCGCGCTCGCTCCCCCTGATGCTCTGGGAGTTCGTCCGGGAGACCTTCGAACTCGACTCCCGCTTCCTGCGTACCGTCAAGACGATGTTCCTGCGGCCCGGCGAGCTGTCCGCGGAGTTCTCGCGCAATCGCCGTGCGAGCTATTCGTCGCCCGTCCGGTTCTACCTGTTCGTCAGCCTCGCATTCTTCTTCGTGCTGTCGCTCACGACGGACTTGCGGCCGCCGACGGAGGAGTGGCCGGACGCGGAGATCGAGCTGGCCCGGGTGAGCGAGGGAGCGGACGTCGAACGTCTGAAATCCCTGTTGGCCGAGGAGGACCGCCGCAAGATCGACGACATCCTCGAGTACCCGGGCCGCCCCTACCTCAAGCTGGTGGTGTACGAAGCCGCCAAGGCCATGGCCGAGGCCGGCGACGACTTCGCGCTGGACCGGGTCGGCCGCGTCGTGGCCGGTCAGGTCATCGACGTGATGCACGAGCCGCTGGTGGCGGTGGACCGCCTCACGGACAACCTGCCGATCGCGATGTTCGTGACGCTTCCCGCGTATGCCGGTCTGCTGGCGTTGTTCTATCTGCGCAAGCGGCGCTACTACGTCGAGCACCTGGTGTTCTCGGTACACGTGCACACGGTCGCCTTCGCCGTGTTCACGGTACGGATGCTGGTGCCGGAGGGCGGAATCCTGACCCTGGCGATGCTCGTCTACTACTTCCTGGCGCTGAAACGGTTCTACGGCGAGGGGGTTCTCCTCACAGCGCTCAAGTGGTTCGCATCGCTGCTCGCCTACGGGCTCCTGCTTGTGCCCGGGCTCCTGCTCGCGATGTTCGTCACGCTCTACTCGCTGTAGGGCGGCGTCCGCGGTCGCCCGCGTCAGGGGCCCAACGCGCCGCGGATCGCCTCATGCAGCGTCGCGAGGACGTCCAGCATGGCATCGACGCTGCGCGCCCCGGCCTGGAAGATCGCGGTGGCGTTCAGGGCGCCCCACTCGAATCCCATGTCGGCGACCTCGGCCGCGCGGCGCACGACCTGGTCCGGATCCGCGTAGAACGCCTTGCCCGCCGCGTCCCTGGGCGGTGGCGCAAGCATCTGCTGATAGCCGATCGACCCCGGATCGCGCCCGGCGGCCTCGGCGTACCGGCTGATCTTGTCGCGGCACCGCCGCGCCACGGCCCCATCGAGGATCGTGTTGGAGAGCCAGCCGTCGCCAAGTTCGCCCACCCGCCGCAACGCGCGTTCGGCGCTGCCGCCGATCCAGATGGGCAACGCGCTGCCCTGGGGCGGCTTCGGCTCCATCGCCATGGCCGTCGAGGAGTAGTGCTCGCCGGCGTAGTCGACCTGCGCGTCGCCCCAGTAGGCGCGCAGCACCGCGATGGCTTCGTCCATGCGGCGTCCGCGGTTGTGGAACGGTTCCTCGAGGGCGTCGTACTCGGACTCCTGCCAGCCCACGCCCACGCCGAGCCGCACGCGACCGCCCGAAAGGGTATCCAGCGTCGCCACCTGCTTCGCCACGAGCACTGGCTGGCGCTGCGGCAGCACCAGCACCTCGGTGCCGAGCCCGATGCGCGACGTCGCGGAGGCGACGAAGCTCAGCGTCATCAGGGCCTCCATGATCGGCATTTTCGGCGGGTACATCGGCGCGTCGCGGGTCTCCGTCGGAAACCCCATGATGACGTGGTCGAACATGTCGAGCTGGTCGTACCCGATCTCCTCGATGCCTTGCGCGAGGCGGACCACGCCAGCCCCGCCTTCGCGGTAGGCGACGCTCGGGAACTCGACTGCCAGCTTCATGGGTGCTTCTTCTCCTTGGTCATGGGGAAGGTGAGGGGCGAAGAGAGGGTGAGGGCGAAGAGAGGGGTCAGTTCGGTGGGGGGGGGGGGGGCCACACCACCACCCCCACAAAAAAAGATGTCAAACTAAAAAACCCCACGAGCA
>VXNE01000266.1 GCA_009840715.1 Gammaproteobacteria bacterium | reverse complement strand
CCAGGCGCGTGAGGAGCCGCGGAACCGGCCAGGTGAGGACGAGATCCTGGCCGCGATGCGCCGCATCATGCAACCGGACGCGGTGGCCGTCATCGGCGCCTCCGCCGGCGAGGGGAAGATCGGCAACTCCGTGATGAAGAACCTCATCGACGGCGGCTACGAGGGCGCGCTCTACCCCATCCATCCCAAGGCGGACGTCATCCTCGACCGGGCCTGCCATGCCAGCGTCGTCGACGTTCCCGGCGACATCGACATCGCCATCTTCTGCATTCCCGCGCCGCTGGTCGCCGGCGCGCTGGCAGAGTGCGGCCGAAAGGGCATCCCCGGGGCCATCCTCATCCCGTCCGGGTTCGCCGAGGTCGGCGAACACGCCCTGCAGGAGGAGATCGTCGCGGTCGCCCGGGAGAACAACGTGCGCCTCATGGGGCCGAACATCTACGGCTTCTACTACACGCACAAGAACCTCTGCGCCACGTTCTGCACGCCGTACACGGAGAAGGGCAAGGTCGCCCTGTCGTCCCAGAGCGGCGGCGTCGGCATGGCGATCGTGGGCTTCAGCCGCTCGGCGAAGATGGGCGTCTCGGCCATCGTCGGGCTCGGCAACAAGTCGGACATCGACGAGGACGACCTGCTGACGTTCTTCGAGCAGGACCCGAACACCGAGGTCATCGCGATGCACGTCGAGGACCTGAAGGACGGCCGCGCGTTCGCAGACGTGGCCGCCCGCGTGTCGCGGAAGAAGCCGGTCGTGGTGCTCAAGGCCGGCCGGACCAGCATGGGCGCGCGCGCCGCCAACTCCCACACCGGCGCCCTCGCCGGGGACGACCGTGTCTACGACGCCGTGCTGCGCCAGAGCGGCGTCATCCGGGCGGCCACCCTGAACGACATGCTCGAGTTCGCGCGCGGCCTGCAGGTGCTGCCCCATCCGCAGGGCGAGAACATCCTCATCCTGACCGGGGCCGGCGGGTCCGGCGTCCTGCTGTCGGATGCCTGCGCCGACCACGGCCTGTCGCTCATGGACATGCCCGACGATCTCGACGCCGCCTTCAAGGAGTTCATCCCGCCGTTCGGCGCGTCCGGCAACCCGGTCGACATCACGGGCGGGGAACCCCCAACCACCTACCGCGCCACGATCGACCTCGCCCTCGCGGACGATCGCATCCACGCCCTGGTGCTCGGCTACTGGCACACGATCATCACGCCGCCCATGGTGTTTGCGGAGCTGCTCGGCGAAGCGGTCGGGGAGGCGCGCGCCCGTGGCATCGACAAGCCCGTGGTCGCCTCCCTGGTCGGCGACGTGGAGATCGAGGAGGCCTGCGACTACCTGATGGACCGGGACATCCTGGCCTACCCGTACACCGCGGAGAAACCCGTGGCCGTGCTCGGCGCGAAGTACCGCTGGGCCCGGTCCGCGGGACTCCTTCCACCAACAAGCCAAAGGAGTTTCCACGCATGAAACGCTTCGCTTCCCTCCTCGTCCTCATGCTGTCGCTGTCGGCCGCCGCGGCGGACCTGGTTGGCCTCGGATCGATCACGTTCCCCACCTCTGCGACGGGGCCGGCCCAGGAGCGTTTCCTGCGGGGCGTGACCATCCTGCACAGCTTCGGCTGGAAGCAGGCGCGCACGGAGTTCCAGGCGGCGCAGGAACTCGACCCCGACTTCGCCATGGCGTACTGGGGCGAGTCCCTCTGCTACAACCACCCGCTGATCGGCGAGCGGGACCTGGACACGCCGCGGGAGATCCTGGGCCGTCTCGGCGAGACCCCGGAGGAACGGCTGGCCAAGGCGCCCACCGAACGGGAAAAGGGCTTTGTCGCGGCGGTGGAGGCGCTATTTTTCGGAGAGGACGACACCCTGGCGCGCCGGCGCGCCTACACGGCGGCGATGCGCAGCCTCCACGAGGCCTACCCGGACGACGACGAGGTCGCGGCCTTCTACGCCCTGTCCCTGTTGATGTCCGCAGGCCCCGCCGGGGAGGCCATGCGCTCGAACGTGCTCGCGGGATCGATCGCCCTGCAACTCCTCGACCGGAATCCGAATCACCCGGGGGCTGCCCACTACGCGATCCACGCCTTCGACGATCCGGTGCACGCGCCCCTGGCGCTGCCGGCGGCCTACGTCTTCGCCGATATCGCCGAGAAGGTCTCCCACGCAAGGCACATGCCGTCGCACATCTTCATCCAGCGCGGCATGTGGGAGCGCGTCTCCGCGTCGAACCAGTCCGCGTACGAGGCGGCCGTCGACCTCTGGGAGCCTGGCGACAGCCTGGGCGACATGCTGCATTCGCTCGACTGGGGCCAGTACGGGGACCTGCAGCGCGGCGACTACGACCGGGCGGCCGTGTGGATCCAGCGCTCCGAGGGCGTCCGGGAGCACGCCGAGAAGGAGCCCATGGTCGCCGGCATCATTCCGCAGGTCCGCGCCCGCATGGCGATCGAGCGGGAGGCCTGGGATCCGCGGCCCGTCACCGACGAGTCGCCGGCGACGCAACTCCTCGCCACGGGACTCGGCGGCGTGCACACGGACGACCTCGCGCTGGCCGAAGCCGCGGCCGACAGGCTGTCCGCCCTTGCAGAGGAAGCGAGCGCAGAGGACGGCGACCGTTCCTACTACGCCCGCAACAGCAAGCCGCTGCAGATCATGGTGAAGGAGGTTGGCGGCATGCTCGCCATCGCCCGCGGCGACACGGACGCCGGTCTCGCGTTGCTCGCGGAAGGCGTGGCGGTAGCCGAGTCGATGCGCCCCCCCAACGGCGCCCCGAACCCGTTGAAGCCCGTCCACGAACTCCACGGCGAGGCCCTGCTCGCGGCGGACCGGCCACGGGAAGCGGTCGACGCGTTCGAGGCATCACTGCTGCGCACGCCCAACCGGCCGCTGTCGCTACGGGGCCTGGCGCGCGCCCACGCGGCGCTCGGGGAACACGCCGAAGCGAGCGCGCTCTACGGCCGCCTGCTCGAGGGCTGGCAGGACCGCGATGTCGCGTGGAAGGCCGAGGCCCAAACGTACCTGGCCGCACGGCGAGGCGCTATGCCGGGTCTGTAAGCGGAGTTCTCGTCAGGAGGCTTCGGTCAGCACGCCTTCGCGGACCAGTTCGTCGATCGCGTCCGCCGCGAGGCCGAGGTCGGCGGCGACGACCTCGCGCGAATGCTGACCGAGCAGGGGCGCGGGCTCGACGGGCACGGCGCTTTCCGACATCCGGGCCGGCCATCCGAGCAGCTTGATGCGTCCGTGCACGGGATGGTCGACCTCGCGCACGAAGCCGCGGCCGACGAGATGCGGGTTCTCATAGAGGTCCTTCGTGTCAAGCACCGCGCTCGCCGGAACGCCGGCATCGCAAAGCGCGCGCATCCCCTCGTACTTGTCCCGTTCCACCACCCAGGCGGCGATCTCGGCGGAGAGGGCCGTGCGGTTCTCCTGCCGGGCCGCATGGTCCGCGTAGCGCGGGTCCTCCAGGAGGTCCGGGCGCTCCATCGCCCGGCACAGGTTCTCCCACATGCGGTGGGTGACCGCCATCACGAAGAGGTAGTCGTTCGGGCCGTCGCCCCCGGACCGGTAGAGGGACATGGTCGGACGGCCGCCGTTGCCCACTCGCAGGGATGGCCGCGCCCCGAAGTGCGTGCTCGCCGTCGCCGTGCGCAGGTAGTAGGTCATCGCTTCCTGCATCGACAGCTCGATGTGCTGCCCCTTGCCGGTACGGAGCTTCTGGGCGTACGCGGCGGTGATCGCCAGCGCCATCTGCACTCCCGTGCCGGCGTCACCCGTGGTCGGCCCCGGGCGCACGGGCGGACCGTCCGGCTCGCCGGTGATCGAGAACGCCCCCGCCGCCGACTGCGCGACCATGTCGTAGCACTTGTAGTCTGACCAGGGACCCTCGAGCCCGAAGCCCTTGACGCGCGCGTAGATGATCCCCGGGTTCACGGCCTTCATGACGTCGTAGCCCAGATCGAGCTTCTCCATCACGCCCGGCCCGTAGTTCTCCACGAAGGCGTCGTAGCGGGGCAGCATGTCGAGCAGCATCTGGCGGCCCCGCGGCTGCTGCAGGTCGATCGAGACGCTGCGCTTGTTGCTGTTCCAGACGATGAAGTACTCGGCGTTTCCCGTGGGGCCGCGGCCGGGGTCCCCCCGGGGCGATTCGACCTTCACCACGTCCGCCCCCAACCAGGCGAGGGCCTGCGTACAGGACGTGCCCGCCTCGTACTGGGTCATGTCGAGAACGCGAAAGCCGTCGAGTGCCGTCATCTGTCTCCCTCCTCCTTGCGCATGCGGGAACGTTCCGTACCTGCCGATCCTGTCACGACCACGGATCATAGCCGCCAGTGTTGTTGATAACATCGTCCGCCGCTTCCGACCCGCGACCGCCATGCACCTGCTCGACGACGAGAAGATGTCCCGCTTCCTGGCCGACGGCTTCCTGGTCCTGGAACCGGCGGAGCTGCCCGGCGCCTACCATCGGGAGATGTTCCAGGCGGCTTCGGACCTCTACGACGAGGGCCGCCGTTTCGAAGGCTTCGCCGTCCACCTGCACGTCTTCGGCGACAACGTCGTCGCCCGCATCCCGCGCATCCGGGAGATGATCACGTGTCCGACCGTGGCTGGGGCCCTCACCAGCATCCTCGGCGAGCACTACGTCCTGCATCCGCACAACTACGTGCACGCGTCGTCCCGACGGGACCAGGGCTTCCACCAGGACGGCAACCTGCCCTGGAACGAACGCGGGCACTACCGGTCCCATCGGCCCCTCATGGCCATGCTCTTCTACTATCCCCAGGAGGTGACGCTCGACCACGGGCCCACCGAGGTGGTCCCCGGCACGCAGTACTGGACCCGGGACTTCGAGCACGGTGACCGGTGGCACGCCGCCGATCCCATCGACCGCGGTTTCGACGCGGACGCCGGTGCGGATCCGGACCTCGAGCGGCGCGACCGGCGCCTGCGCGCGTCTGTCGACTCGCTCGGGGTAGAGAGTCTGCAGCCGCGCCGACTGCCGCTTTCCGCCGGCAGCGTCGTGCTCGCCCACTACGACCTCATTCATCGCGGCACACGCCAGCATCCCGACTTCAAGGGGCGTCGCTACCTGTACAAGTTCTACTTCGCCAGTACGCGCGAGCCGACGCGGCCGGCCTGGCGCAACCGCGCTCCCCGGCCCGACACCGCCGGCGTCCGGCCCGCCATACGGCCCATCGTCGAGCGCAACTGGGCCTGGATGCGGGGCGCGCCCGTCACGCCACCAGCGGCAAACGGCGTCGACCCCCAGGCCCTTGTCGACGCCTCGACCGAGGCGGATCGCATGGAGGCCGCGTACCTGCTCGGAGCCCGCGCGGCTTCCGACGACGACGCCCTCGACACCCTCGCGCGCGGTCTCACCCACGAGCGCGAGTCCGTGCGGCGGGCGAGCGGCTATGGCTTGGGGGTCGCCGGCCCGCGTGCACTCGAGACCCTGTACAAGGCCGCCGGGCACGACGATCCGCGGACGAGACGGGTAGCGACGTTCGCCATCGGAGAGACCCGGACCACGGATCGGCGCGCCGCGTCCGTTCTCGCCGACCGCCTGCACGACCCGGACGACTTCGTACGCTCGAACGCCGCGTTCGCCCTCGGCAGCCTGGCGCGCCGCGACACTCTTCCGGACGCCGTGGTGGATACACTCCTCGAGCGGCTCGATCCCGGGGTGGAGTCCGACAACACCCACATGCTCGAACTGCACCGCTCGACCGTGCGCGAGAACATCTGCTACGCGCTGCTGCAGCTGACCGCCAACGGGCGGCTGTCGGACGACCGGCTGCTGCGCTTCGCCGAACGCGGCCTCGGCGACCACGACCGCTACGTACGCGGGCTCACGACGAAGGCGCTCGGCCAGGCCGCCGCGGACGCTGCCCCGGCATGGACGCGCCTTCTCCTCGCCGCCCTCGACCAGGACCGGTTCGATGCCTACCCCGGCGCCACCGCCCCACCCCCGAAGGACTCGGCGGCGGCGACGGGAGGCGGTGTATAGTCTCCTTCCCCGCACCCGACGGTGACCCCCTGATGGCGTACCGGCACATCGCAGTCGAACCCGTCACCCCCACGATCGGCGCCGTCGTGCACGGCGTGAACCTCGGGGACACGCTGTCCGACGAGACCTTCGCCGAGATCCACGACGCGTGGATGCGGCACTGCGTGCTCTTCTTCCGCGACCAGGAGATGACGCCCGAGCAGCACCTCGCCTTCGGCCGCCGCTTCGGGCCGCTCCACATCCACCCGGCGGCGCCGTACGCCCACGGCAACCCCGAACTGATGGTGATCGAGACGAACCGCGACTCGAAGCGCAACAACGGCTCCGGGTGGCATTCGGACGTGTCGGCGGACGAGGAGCCGCCGCTCGGCACCATCCTGCACCTGCACGAAGTGCCGCCGGCGGGCGGGGACACGCTGTGGGCGAGCATGTATGCCGCCTACGACGCCCTGTCCGGATCGATGCAGCGCCTGCTCACGGGCCTGACCGCCCTGCACGCCGCGGACTACACCGGGGTGTACGGCGACCATCCGCCACAGCGCGAGTTCCCGCAGGCCGTCCATCCCGTGATCCGGACGCATCCCGTGACGAAGCGCCGCGCGCTTTTCGTCAATTCGAGCTTCACCAGGCGCATCCAGGAGCTGTCGGTCCGCGAGAGCCGGGCGTTGCTCGAGTTCCTCTTCGAACACGTCAAGCATCCCGCGTTCCAGTGCCGCTTCCAGTGGGAAGCCGGGTCCGTCGCGATGTGGGACAACCGCTGCACCCAGCACCTGGCCGTCTGGGACTACTATCCCGCAACGCGCCGGGGACTTCGGGTCACGGTCCAGGGCGACCGTCCGTACTTCGAGGACGTGCAGGAGGACTCCGGTACACAGGGCCGCCTACGCGTTGCGGCCGCCGGCTGAGCCCCCCGGCGTGAACGTCGCCGAACGCACCGTCCTCACGGGCGGCCACCGCTCGTTCTTTCTCGATGCCGGCCCCCCGGACGGCCCTCTCGTCATCTTCGTCCACGGCTGGCCGGAGCTGTCGCTCAGTTGGCGCCACCAGCTCCCCGCGCTCGGGGCCCTCGGTTTCCGGGCCGTCGCACCGGACGTTCGGGGGTACGGACGTTCGACCGTCTACACGCGCCACCAGGACTATGCCCAGGAGCCGGTGGTTGGCGACATGATCGGCCTGCTCGACGCCCTCGGGCGGGAGCGCGCCATCTGGGTCGGGCACGACTGGGGCAGCCCCGTGGTCTGGAACATCGCGAGCCACCACCCGGATCGCTGCCACGCCGTGGCCAACCTGTGCGTGCCCTACCACACGCTCGAGTACGGCCTCGAGGGCTGCCTGCCCCTGGTGGACCGCTCCGTCTACCCGGAGGACGATTTCCCGGCCGGACAGTGGGAGTACCAGCTCTTCTACCAGGAGGCGTTCGACGCCGCGACGGCGGCCATGGATGCGAACCCGTACAACATGGTGAAACTGGCGTTCCGCAAGGGCGACCCGTCCGGGCTAGGAAAACCGAGCGGGACGGCGATGATCCGCAAGGCCGGCGGCTGGTTCGGCGGCGCTGCCGAACCCCCCGAGCTGCCGCGCGACGGCGACGTGGTCACCGAAGCCGACCTCGCGCGCTACGCGGAGGCGCTGGCCCGCAACGGGTTCTTCGGGCCGAACTCGTTCTACATGAACCACGATGCGAACCGGACCTATGCCGAGCGCGCGGTGCACGACGGGCGCCTCGCCATGCCCGTCCTCTTCCTCGGGGCACGCTACGACTACACCTGCGAGACGGTGACTTCGCGCCTCGCCGACCCGATGCGCGCGTACTGCGACGACCTGACGGAGGCCGTCGTCGACTCCGGCCACTGGATGG
>VXNE01000630.1 GCA_009840715.1 Gammaproteobacteria bacterium | reverse complement strand
ATGGGGGCCCCCCGGTTCCCACCCCCGGGCCCCGCGGGGGGGGCCCCTCCACTCACCCCCCCGCCGTGCGCCCCCCCCGCCCCCGGGCGCGGGGCTTCCCCGCGCGCACGGTCACGGGGCTCGCCTACGACCCCGAAACCGCGGCGTTCGCACTCCACAGCTGGAACGAGGTGGCCGTGGAGGGCCGGTGGCGCGGCGTGGATCCCACGTGGGCACAGACACGCATCGACGCGACCCACATCCCGATCCCCGAAGAGCGCTCGCTGGCCGTCATGGGCCTGCTGCCGAAGCTCGCGTTCGAGGTGGTCGCGGCGGAGTACTGAACCTCCCCCATCCGCGCGGCGGCGACGCGCTAACATTGCGCGCTTCCCTTCCCGACGTATGGAGAGACGCTCATGCCGAGCCGCGCCGTCAGCCTGAAGAACCGCCCCGTGGGGATGCCAACCCCCGACGACTTCCAGGTCATGGAGGTCGACGTACCCGATCCCGGCGACGGCGAAGTGCTCGTCGAGAACGTTTGCATGAGCGTCGATCCGTACATGCGCGGACGGATGTGGGACCGCAAGTCCTACGTGCCGCCCTTCCAGATCGGCGAGACGCTGACGGGCGGCGCCGTGGGCCGCGTGGTCAAGTCGAACGATCCGGCGCTGCCCGAGGGCGAACACGTCGAGTCCCACTTCGGCTGGCGCGAGGCGTTCGTGGCGCCGGGCGCGCAGGTGCGTCGGATCGGAGATCTCGAAGCGCCCGCTTCCGCTTACCTCGGCGTGCTCGGCATGCCCGGCATGACGGCCTACGTCGGTCTGCTCGACGTGGGCGCGCTCCAGGACGGCGAGACCGTGTTCGTCTCCGGCGCAGCCGGGGCCGTGGGCAGCGCGGTGGGGCAGATCGCGCGGATCAAGGGCTGTACCGTCATCGGCAGCGCCGGCGGCCCCGAGAAGGCAGCGCACCTGACCGAGGACCTCGGCTTCGACCATGCCATCGACTATCGCGAAGGGAACGTCCTCGCGCGGCTCCGGGAGGCCGCGCCCGAAGGCATCGACGTCTACTTCGACAACGTGGGCGGCGAGCACCTGCAGGCGGCCATCATGTGCATGCGCCCGAACGGGCGTATCCCGCTGTGCGGCGCCATCTCGCAATACAACGCCACCAGCCCGGCGCCCGGACCCAACAACCTGTCCATGGCGATCGGCCTCGGATTGACGCTGCGCGGCTTCATCGTCTCGAACTTCAACCATCTCCGCGCCGATTTCGTGCGCGACATGACGACCTGGGTGAAGAGCGGGGAACTCCGCTACCGGGAGACGGTGTTCGAGGGCATCGAGCGCGCGCCGGAAGCGTTCATCGGACTGTTCACGGGCGTCAACACGGGCAAGATGATCGTGAACCTCGGGGGCCAGGCCCGATGACCGACTTCGTCCGCACCGCCGAGGAGAACTTCCGGGACCTCTCCGACTTTCCTTACGAGCCGCACTACCACGGCTGGCAGGACCTGCGCGTCCACTACGTCGACGAGGGACCCCGGGACGGCCCGGTGATGCTCCTCCTGCACGGCATGCCGACCTGGGCCTACCTCTACCGCGACATGATTCCGCCGCTCGTCGCCGCCGGCTATCGCTGCATCGCACCGGACCACATGGGGTTCGGACGCTCCGACAAGCCGACCGACATCCACTGGTACACGATCGCGCGCCACACGGAGATCCTGACGTCGCTGATCGCCGCACTGGACCTGCAGCGGGTTACCCTGGTCTGCCAGGACTGGGGAGGGCCGATCGGGCTCGCCCAGGCCGCGATGGCGCCCGAGCGCTTCGAGCACCTCGTCATCCTGAACACCTGGCTGCACCACACGGGGTACGAGTACTCGGAGGCGATCCGCAACTGGAACCGGAACTGGCACGAGGGCGGCCTCTTCCACCGCCCGGAACCGGACCTCGGCGTGCTGCTGATATCCTCGGCAGGTCTCGTCGACCGCGAGACGATGGTCGCCGCCTTCGTCCATGGCAAACGGCCCGAGTTGACTGGCAAGGCGGACGACATCTACCGGGGTTTCTCGGCGCCCTATCGCGGCCTCCCGGACGCCGGCTACAACGGCTTCCGGCGCTTCCCGCTATCGATCCCGGTCAGCAGCCCCGACAACGGCAACGCGGCCGCGCAGGCGCTGCACTACCGCACGCTGCTGGCCTGGGACAAGGGCGCACACTTCATCTGGGGATGCACGGACGACGTGTTCACCGAGGAGTGGGGGCGCACCTGGGCCGGGCGGATGCGAGCGCGGTTCGACGGGATTCCGGACGCCGGACACTTCCTGCAGAGCAGTCATGGGGCGCGGGTGGCGGAGCTGATCCTCGAGGGCCGCAACGGTTAGGAGGGTGTCCGACGTCCCGCTACTCGGGATCCAGGATTCTGCCGGTGCTGTTCAGGACGCTGCGGTCCCCATCCGGCGCCCAGCCGATGACGAGCGCTCGTAGCGGTTCGCTACTGGTCAGCGTGGCCCGATGAGCGACCGGACCTGCATGGCCTCGAGCAGCGACTGGGGATAGTCGCTGTATGAGGAGGTCATTTGGTCGAGGGCGTAGTTCTTGATGAACTACTTCCCCTGTTCTTCCGTCACCACGTCAACCGCCCAGGTACGCTAGTCGCGCGGCGGGACAGTCAGGCCCGGGGGATCGACCGCCTCCGGCCCCGGCGTCGGGAGCGTGAAGCCTTCGCGGGAGGCCGCCCTGTTCAACTGCGCATCGAAGGACAGGAAGCCGACGCCCTCGGGCTGGTCCTCGGCCAACGTGATCGCCGCTGCCAGTTGCAGTCCGTCCGGCGCAGTCAGCGGATGCACGCGCACCAAGCGCCGCGCGAGTGCCTGCAGGCGCCGGCCAGGGTGCACCTCGTGCCATTCATCCTCCAACTCACCGAGGCGACGCCCTCTCTCCGCAGCGACCGCCGCATCCGCCACGGAGTCGCCGCGCGCGGCGTCTTCACGTTCCTTGCGTGCCAACGTCGCCGCGCATTCGACGGAAGTGCCCCACCAGACCGCTACGCGCCCGTCTGCATCGAGAACACGCCGCGCGACCGGCGCCATCGGCCCTTCGGCGACCAGGGCGATAATCGCCGAACTGTCCCAGAAGTTCATCGGTAGCCTTTTTCCCTGTCCTCGCGGCGCATCTCGAGCAGGGCCTCCACCAACCCCGCGCCGGGCAGCGGGTCCCATCCGCGCACGATTGCCCGGATGTCACCACCCCGCCGCGGACGGGACAACACACCCGCGGCTACCAGGCGGGCCACTCTCGCCTCGTCCTGAACCTCGCGACTCTCCTCCTCGAGCACATAGTCAGTGCGCTCCTCACGCAGGTCGACGGCCTCTTCGACGGGAGTCAGCCGCGCGATCGGCACGTCACGATCCAGGATGAGAACAGACTCTCCCCTGCGGACGCTCCTCAGGTATGCGCTCAGGCCGTTCCTGAGTTCGGAGATGTTCGCGCGGATCATGGCGCCGGGCCCGGATGAGACAACGCCATGTTAGCCATGTCCATCACGCCATACAAGTGGCATGATGGACATTTCGGGGCGGCAACGCGGGTGCGCCGCGCTTCCCTGGGGCGGCCCGCCGTGCCGTCAGGCGGCGGCGTCTACCGCCTTCCGTCGTTTCTTGAGTTCCAGCGGCCCGCTCAGGCCGTCCGCCAGAAGGTCGTCCGAGTCGCGGCCCTTGACCCATCCGCAGTTGCCGCTCGACCGGTAGCCGAGGAGTTGCCGGGCGCGGACCGACAGCCGCGCGGCGTCCTCGGGCGGGAATGCCACGTACTGGTTCTCCTCCTGCGCGAGCCAGTTGACGACGAACGAGTGGAAGATCCCCGTGCGGCGGGCTGCGCTGGTGCTGGCCGCGAGACCGTGCAGCGCCCGGCAGTGCCAGAAGAGCACGGAGCCCTTCGGCATCACCGCCTGTGCGACCTCGCTTTCGTTGCACAAGCGCTCGGCCGGCCAGCGGTGGCTGCCCGGCACGACGCGCGTCGCGCCGTTCTCCGCGGTGAAATCGGCGCCCGCCCACATCACGTTGAAGATGAGGTCACGGGCGCCCGGACCATGTTCCACGAAAGGCTCGTAGATGGCCATCTCGCGGTGCAGGATCTGAACGACTCCCCCGTCCCGCGCCTGCAGCGACACGGAGGCACCGACCCGGTAGTGGTGGCAGTAGGGACCCTCTTCCGGCGGCGCGTCGACGCTCACGACCTGATAGCAGCCGTCGTCGGAGGTGACGACCCGCCCCTTGTCCCGCCGAACGGGCGTCGAGGACGCGGCCATTGGCTTTTCCGGCCGCAGGATCCGGTCCGCCACCTCCAGTACCAACTCGTTGAGCAGCAGGGTCTCGCAGATCTGCGGGTTCGCGTGCAGGACCGCTCCGAGCGAACGGTTGTCCGAACCGCCGATGAACTCGTTGCCCACCTTCGTCTTGTCGTCGAAAGGCAGGTCCGCTGTGAGCGCGTCCATGGTTTCGGCCGAGACCAGGTTGGCGATGATCGCCGCTCCATCGCGGCGGAACGTGGCGGCGATGTCGTCCGCGGAGTCGGTGGCGTGGTGCGTGGTGATGGTCGCGGTCACCTTCGGATCCCCGTGTCTTGGCCGTTCCCGCACCATAGTCCCTTTGGCGTGCGCCGTACAGGGCATCCTCCTCGCCTTGCGGCGCTCGGAAGCCGTCTCTAGACTGCCTCGCGCCGCCCGAACGCACCCCCCATGGATATCGCCGCAATACGCAATCGCCTGAGGGAATTCGCGGAGGAACGCGACTGGGAGCAGTTCCATTCCCCGAAGAACCTCTCGATGGCGCTGTCCGTCGAGGTCGCGGAACTGGTGGAGCACTTCCAGTGGCTCACCGAGGCGCAGTCCCGGTCGCCGGATGCAGTAGACCGAGACGCGGTGGCGACCGAAATCGCGGACATTCAGATCTATCTCGTGATGCTCGCGGACAAGCTCGACATCGACATCGGGCGCGCCGTCATGGACAAGATCGCCGCGAACGCCATCAAGTACCCGTCCGGCGGCCCCACACCGTAGGGAAGACCTCCGCTTGATCGTCTACTCGGAGACCCGGGACCAGTTCACCCGGGACGTGTTCTCGAACCGGATCGAGGACAGGATTCTCGCCGCGTTCCAATCGCGCCTGGGCTACGGGACGTCCACGGCCGAGGTCCAGTCATGGAAAAACTCCATGCAGTACATGAACAACGTGCTGGTCGCCGGCGACATTCCGGGGGACGCCGGCGTCGCCATCGAGTACCAGGTTCCACTTACGTCCAAGCGCGTCGATTTCATCCTGTCGGGCATGGACGGAGACCGGCGCGACTCCGCCGTGATGGTCGAACTGAAAACAGTGGACGGAGGTCGAGGAGACCGGCAAGGACGCGATCGTTCGGACTTTCGTCGGCGGAGCCCGACGGGAGGTCACGCACCCCTCCTACCAGGCGTGGACGTACGCCGCGCTCATCCGCGACTTCAACGTCGAGGTCCAGGACGGCGACATTTCGCTCCACCCATGCGCCTATCTGCACAACTGCTACGACGCCCGCACCGTCAGGTCACCCTTCTACCAGGAACACCTCGCGCAGGCCCCGGTCTTCCTGCGTGACGATGCCGGACCTTTACGCGATTTCCTGAAGCGCCACATCCGCCATGGTGACAGGTCCCGGATCCTCTACCGAATCGAGCACGGACGCCTGCGGCCATCGAAAAACCTGGCCGATCACCTGTCCTCGCTGCTCCAGGGCAATCGCGAGTTCGAGATGATCGACGACCAGAAGGTTGTGTACGAGACGGCCCTCGAGCTTGCCGGCCGGGCGATGGCGGGAAGCAAGGAAGTGCTTCTCGTGGAGGGCGGGCCTGGAACCGGAAAGTCCGTCGTTGCCGTGAATCTGCTCGTGGAGCTGACGCGCCGCGAACACGTCGCCCAGTACGTCTCGAAGAACGCCGCCCCGCGCACGGTCTACGAAAGCAAGCTGGCCGGGACGCTCCGCAAGACCCACATCACCAATCTCTTCAAGAGTTCTGGCAGCTACCTAGACGTCGCCGCGATCCCTCGACTGCCTGATCGTCGACGAGGCCCATCGCCTGAATGAGAAGTCCGGCCTCTTCCAGAATCAGGGCGAGAACCAGATCAAGGAGATCATCGAGGCATCCAAGCTCGCCATCTTCTTCCTCGACCAGGATCAACGCGTGACATTGAGGGACATAGGAGACCGCGAGGGCATCCGTGGCTGGTCCGGGCGGGCCGGGGCCACCCTCACCGAACTCAGGCTCGAGTCACAGTTCCGCTGCAATGGTTCCGACGGCTACCTGTCGTGGGTCAACCACGCGCTGCAGGTCCGGGAGACCGCCAACGTCGATCTCGGCGGGATCGACTACGACTTCCAGGTGTTCGACTCACCCAACGCCCTGCGACAGCGAATCATCGAGCTCAACCGCGAGAGCAACAAGGCGCGCCTGGTGGCCGGCTACTGCTGGGACTGGAAGGGCCGGAACGACCCGGACGTGCGAGACGTGGTCATTCCCGAGCACGACTTCGCGATGCGCTGGAACCTCAGTACCGACGGTCCGCTCTGGATCGTGGGAGAAGAGTCCGTGGCGGAAGTCGGCTGCATCCATACCTGCCAGGGGCTGGAACTCGACTATGTCGGCGTGGTCATCGGAGAGGACCTGGTGGTTCGCGATGGAAAGGTCAAGACCGACGCCGCCAGGCGCTCTCCACAGGACCACTCCGTCCGCGGCTACAAGAAGATGCTCCGCGAAGACCCCGACACCGCAATGGCTCTCGCCGACCGTATCATCAAGAACACGTACCGTACGCTCATGACGCGCGGCCAGAAGGGTTGTTACGTGTTCTGCGTGGACCCGGAAACCAACGACCACTTCCGGCCCTTCCTCGGACAGCCCTACGGGCGGAACCTCCCGGCGGCACCGTTGCTCGAAGCCGCCGAGCCCGACCCACCCCGCCACGACGACTGAAGACCCGCCGCGGGCCTTCGACGCTTGCCTTTTCCCTGCCGGGAGGTAACATGCCGCCCCCTCGCCACCGACCACCCGGGGATGACCGATGCGCCAGAAGGATCTTGCCTACAACTCCTTAGGTGAGCGGTAGCTGAGTCGCAGTCGACCTCCGGCCCGCTCCCTTCAACCGAGCGGGCCAACCCAAACCTGACTTCTTCGGCACCCGCTCACGGGATCACCCCTCGTCGGACGGGATCGCATGAAGGAAGGAACCAGCCTCTGGGCCATCGCCCGGGGACAACGCACCAAGTACCTCGGCGCAATTTTCGCGATGGCGCTGACGAACCTGCTGATGTTCGGCGCCCCCCTCGTCGGCAAGTACGCGATCGACGTCGTGCACGAGCGGGATCTCGGGCTCGGCGCGCCGCCGCTGGTGTTGGTGACCGAACGGCTCGCCGGCGCCGACGCCTACCTGGCGTACCTGGTGGTGTCGGCCATCGCCGGCATCGCCCTCACCGCGGTGGGCGGCTTCTTCCTCTTCCTGCGCGGCCTGTGGACCGCGATGGCGTCGGAGGCGATCTGCCGGCGGCTGCGCGAGGAACTGTTCCGGCGGCTGCACCACCTGCGGGCGGAGTTCTTCGACGGCGCGGACACGGGCGACCTCGTGCAGCGCTGCAGTTCGGACGTCGAGACCGTGCGTGTATTCCTGTCCGCCGACGTGGTCGAGGTCGGGCGGGCCAGCCTGCTGGTCCTCACGGTGCTGCCGATCCTGTTCTGGCTCCACGCCGACCTGGCCTGGCTATCCATCTGCCTCCTGCCGTTTCTCGCCGTCGGCGCCTATGCGTTCTTCTCGAAGATCAAGCACGTCTTCGAGGATACGGACCGCTCGGAGGGCGTGATGACGGC
>VXNE01000189.1 GCA_009840715.1 Gammaproteobacteria bacterium | reverse complement strand
GGGCTGGCATTCCTGGGCTGGGATGGCGTGTATTCCGTGTCGGAGGCTGCGCTGGCCCTGCTGGACTAGGCGGCAAGGGGGGCCTGGTACCTCCTCGACGGCGTCGCCGACGGCGTCATTGGCGATCCCAGGCAGTGTTCGGTGGAGATGCTGAACCTCGAGGCGCTCCAGTGCGATTCCGCGGAAACGGAAGGGTGTCTCACCGAGGGGCAGATACGGACCGCACACGCGATCTACTCCGGCGTACGCGATGAAGAGGGACGCGTCCTGTCTCCTGGTGTCATGCCGGGCGGAGAAGCGGAGGACGAGTGGTTGTTCTGGGTGGTCGGGACGCCTGGCACCCCACCCGCGACCGAGCTGATGGGGACCGGGAACATCCAGAATCTGTACCACAGAAAACCGAACTACCAAGTCGACCAGTTTGACCTGGTCCGCGACCGCGAGGAGCTGGCGCGGGAGACGAGTTCCATCGATGTGCCTGAAGGCAGCTTCGAGGGTTTTCGGAATCGCGGCGGCAAACTGATCGTCTACCAGGGGTGGAATGACTTTCCGATCCGGCCCCAGTCGATGCTGGACTACATGGCGAGGGCGGAGGAGCTGGGCGGCATCATGGATGATTTCGCGCGCGTGTACATGGTGCCGGGGATGCTCCACTGTGCGGGGGGACCCGGCGCGTGGGTCGCGGATTACGTCGGTCCGATGGTCGACTGGGTGGAGGAAGGCCAGGCGCCGGAAGAGATCATCGGGGCCCACACGGGCGTTTCCCGATGGTTTGAGGCACTCGCCGTCATGGGAGCCAGCTGGACGATGGCGCTGCCGGAGGTAGGCAGGGAAGGAAATGGAGTCAGGAGATTCACCCGTCCGATCTGCCCCTATCCGAAGGTCGCAAAGTACGAAGGTCCTGGCGATGTCCGTGAAGCAGAGAGCTTCATCTGTACCGAGGACCAGGGGTAGCGCCTTTCGGGACATCGCCCTGGGACGATGAACGAACAACGACAGCGTACCCGGGTCGTCCGGTTTCTCGACCGCGTCGAGGTGCTCGGCAACAGGCTGCCCGATCCGGCCGTGCTGTTCCTGCTGCTCCTGATCGCCGTCTGGGTGTTCTCCGCCCTGCTCGCCCCTTTGAGCTATTCCCACATCGATCCGCGCACCGGCAGCGCCCTGCAGATTCACAATCTGGCCACTCCCGACCAACTTGCACACTTTCTGTCCCGGATGGTGCCGACCTTCGTCGGCTTTCATCCGCTGGGCGTCGTGCTGCTGGCGATGCTCGGCATCGGCGTGGCCGACTACACAGGCTTCATCCGCACCGGCCTGAAAGCGCTGATGAACGTCACTTCCCGGGCGATCGTCACGCCGATGCTGCTGCTGATCGCCATCATCAGCCACAGCGCCGTGGATGCCGGCTACGTGCTGGTGATTCCCCTTGGCGCCGTCATCTTCCAGGCGGCCGGCCGGCATCCGCTTGCGGGGATCGCAGCCGCCTTCGCGGGCGTATCGGGCGGTTTCAGCGCCAACTTCGTGCCTTCGGCCCTCGACCCCCTGCTGCAGGGGATCACCCAGGCGGGCGCACAGATCATCGATCCGGATATGGTGCTGAACCCGCTCAACAACTGGTTCTTCACGTCCGCATCCACGCTGCTGATCGTCGGCCTGGGCTGGTACCTGACCGACCGGATCATCGAGCCTCGCCTGTCGGGTACGGCGCTGGACGGCGACCTGGCCGAAGTGCCGCAACTTGAGCCCCTGACGACGGACGAGCGCAGGGGCCTGACCGCAAGCCTTCTTGCGATGGGCCTGGCGCTGCTTGTCCTGTTCCTCAGCGCGTTGCCCGAGAGTTCCGCCTGGCGCTCGCCGGACGGCGAACTCACGGCGGGTTCCGCGCCGTTGATGCGCAGTATCGTTCCCCTGATCTTCCTGATCTTCCTGCTGCCCGGCATCGTCTTCGGCTACGCCGCGAAAACCGTTACCGGGCACCGCGACATCATCGCCGGCATGACCGGGGCGATGAGCGGGCTCGCCTACTACCTGGTCATGGCGTTCTTCGCATCGCTGTTCATCGCCGAGTTCGGGCGCTCGAACCTGGGCGCGCTGCTGGCGCTGGAGGGCGCGGCCTTGCTGAAAGCCGCGGCGTTGCCGGCGTTCATTACCGTGGTAGGCGCCATCGTCATTACCGGGGTGGTCAACCTGTTCGTCGGTTCCGCCTCGGCCAAGTGGGCGCTGCTCGCGCCGATCCTGGTGCCCATGCTGATGCAGCTCGGCATCTCGCCGGACCTGACCCAGGCCGCCTACCGGGTGGGCGATTCCTCGACCAACATCATAACGCCGCTCATGCCGTATTTCCCGCTGGTGGTGGTTTTCTGCCAGCGCTACGTCAAGGACTCGGGAATCGGCACGGTGTTGTCGATGATGCTGCCCTACGCGGTCGCGTTCCTGGTGGTGTGGACGCTGTTTCTGCTGGCGTACTGGGCCGTGGGACTGCCGCTCGGATTGCAGGCGAGTTACGCCTATTAGCCGATAGCGCCCGGCGGGACGTTCTGTGGCGGCGGCTGATCGACGCCAGGCTCTCCCTTACGGCGTATGCCCCGCAACCGCAGAATCCAACGCCGGGGACGCTCGCTCCTCCGCGACGAAGCCACAGTGTCTCGGAAAGAACACCTCCGGCCGTAGCTCGCTCGTATCGATCAGCCCGATGTGCCGGTAGCGCTCGGCAAGCACATCCGCGTCGGGCGCGGCGAACCGGTCCGGATGGGCCAGGTAGACCTCGCAGTGCCCGAGCAGCCACCGCTCGAGGTGCCTCCCGAACGTCCGCGAGTACGCGTTGGGGTTCAGTGCCTCGTCCCAGAAGTCGTTGACGTGGTCGGCCCAGGTGAAGTCGCCCACCCGCTCGGGCATGCCGTCCCGCCACGTCATCAGGGCGGGACGGTCCCCAATGACCCCGTCATGGAACAGCCCCCGATAGAACCGGTACCCCTCGTAGTTGGCCACGAGGTCGGCGTTCGAGAAGATGCCGGTCATCAGCCGGCCGAACAGCAGGCGCTCCGTCATGACGGCGCGGCGCCCGGCCTCGCGCTCGTCGCGGTAGCGCAGGTAGCGGCGATAGAACTTTCGCCCCTGTGAGAAGAAATGCCCGATCTTGTCGGTGCCGATGAGCACGTCGTTGAGCCTGATCGTGCGCCCGAAGCCGAAGAACCGGGCCGTGCGCGTGGCCCGGATGGGCAGTTGGCCGTACATGGACTCGCGGCGCGTGGTCGGGAGGCGCTCCACCTCGTCCGAACGCATGGCCCACCGCTCCAGCCGGTCGACCGGCCATGGCCCGCCGAGCTTCCGATGGGTGAGGTTCACGAAGCGCCACTCGTTCTCGCCGCCCTCCCAGGCCGCGGCGACGGCGTCCAGCGCCGCGTTGACCTCCCGGTCGAGCACGGCCGTGCTGTCGGCGATGTCCAGGTGCCGGTTCGTGTAGGGATCGGTCTCGTAACCGAGCGCCGCCGTACCGAAGACGACGCCGGCGAAGAACAGGGCAACATGGGCGCCGCGCACGCCGGCGACGCCCGGTTTGCCGAACTCCCTACGAGAGCTCGACGCCCCGCATGCTGCCTTCGTCACGCCAGTCCCGCAGGATCTGGAAGAAGGCTTCCGGACCGCCGCCGTAAGCGCTGCCGATGAGTGAGCCTGCGCCGGGCTTGCCTTCGTTGTTGTAGTAACCGGGCGTGCACTCCTCGAGAAACTTCATGTTGAACATCGACATCCGCTTGATCGTGTCCACCCACTCGTCCTCGCCCTCGACCGAGGTCTCCAGGCAGTTGGCGTTGCTGTCCATCACCTGAGAAATCATGTAGGCGATGTGGAGACTCTGCTCGTTCAGCATGTGCGGGAAGTTCGCGGTGAAGCCGCCTTGCGTCACGCCCATGAAGAAACAGTTCGGGAAGCCGTTGGTCTGGAAGCCGTGCAGGGTGCGCAGGCCGTCCGCCCACTTGTCGGAGAGCGTCTGGCCGCCCTTGCCCGTGATGTCGTAGCCCGCACGGCGCGTGTACTCCGTGCCCACCTCGAAGCCCGTGGCGAAGATGATGCAGTCGAGTTCGTACTCGACGCCGTTCGCCATGATGCCCTTTTCGGTGATCCGGTCGACGCCCTGGCCCTTCGTGTCGACCAGCGTCACGTTCGGCCGGTTGAACGTCGCCAGGTAGTCGTCGTGGAAGCAGGGGCGCTTGCAGAACTGCCGGTACCAGGGCTTCAGCGCGTCCGCGGTCTCCGGGTCGGCAACCATGTCGTCGACGCGGGAGCGAATCTGCTCCATCTTCTTGAAATCCGCGAGTTCGACGCGCTCGGCCATCGCGGCCGGGTCGTCCGTCTCGCCCTCCCTCCGCGTAGCGGCAATCACCGCGAGGTTCCGGATGATGTCGGTCCAGCCGTCGTTGACGAGGTCCTCGTCCTGCTCGCCGCCGCTCACGAGGACGTTGAAGTTCGTCATCCGGTGCTGCTGCCAGCCCGGCGTAAGGGACTTGGCCCATTCCGGATCGGTAGGCTTGTTGCCGCGCACGTCGATGGACGACGGCGTGCGCTGGAAGACGTATAGCTCCTTCGCCGTCTCACCGAGATGCGGCACGCACTGCACCGAGGTGGCGCCGGTCCCGATGATGCCGACGCGCTTGTCCGTCAGCTTGTCCAGGTTGCCGTTCGAGTCGCCGCCCGTGTAGTGGTAGTCCCAGCGGCTCGTGTGGAACGAATGGCCCCGGTATGACTCGATGCCCTCGATCCCGGGCAGCTTCGGCCGGTTGAGCGGCCCGTTCGACATGACCACGAAGCGCGCCGTCATGCGGTCGCCCCGGTTGGTGTGCAATACCCAGCGCAGCGCTTCCTCGTCCCACTCCATGTTGGTGACCTCGGTCTGGAAGCAGGCGTTGGAGTAGAGGTCGTACTTGCGGCCGATCGCCTCGGCGTGCTCGAGGATCTCCGGGGCGAAGCTGTACTTCTCCTTGGGGATGTAGCCGAGTTCCTCGACCAGCGGCAGGTAGATGTAGGACTCGATGTCGCACTGGGCGCCGGGATAGCGGTTCCAGTACCAGGTGCCGCCGAAGTCGCCGCCCTTCTCGATCACGCGAATGTCCTGGACTCCCGCCTCGCGGAGCCGCGCGCCGGCGAGCAGTCCGCCGAAGCCGCCGCCGATGACGACCACGTCGGTGTCGTCCGTCAGGGGCTCGCGCTCGAAGGACTCGACGTACGGGTCCTCCACGAAATGCGCGAAGGTGTCCTTGACCTCGATGTACTGTTCGTTGCCGTCCTTCCGCACCCGCTTGTTCCGTTCCTCACGGTACTTGTTCCGCAACGCGTCGGGATCGAACCCCAGCTCGGCATGGTCGCTGATCGCTTCGGCCATTCGAGTAGCTTCCTACACAGGTGGGTGAACCGCGTATTTTAGATGGGAGCCGGATGCCGAAATCAAGTAGCTACAGACCAAGCCGCTTGAACAACGGCTCGGGGATCGCACGCACCAGTGCCATGACCACGCGCCACCGGCCGCGCACGTAGACGACGTTCCTGCGCGCCTGCACCGCGCGCCATACCGCTTCGGCCACGTCCGCGGGTTCCGCCGTCAGCCAGGGCGCCCGCGGGGTCCCCTGGTCCGTCCCGGTACGGACCCATCCTGGCTTGACCGTCACGACATGTACGCCGCTGTCCGCAAACCGATGCCGCAGGCCCGAGAGGAACGCCGTGAACCCGGCCTTAGCCGACCCGTAGACGTAGTTCGAGCGGCGACCGCGCTCGCCCGACACGGAGCTGATGCCGACAATCACTCCGGAGCCACGGGCCGCGAAGCGCTCGGCGACGGCGCCGAGGAACAGCGCGGGCCCGAGGTAGTTCGTGCGCATCGTCGCTTCGGCCACGCCGGGGTCCCGCTCCGCTTCCCGCTGGCCGGCGGCCCCGCCAACGACGCAGACGGCAATGTCGGGGAGCGGGTCGAGCGCCTCGAGACAGGATGCTCCACCGTCCGCGGCCAGCACGTCGCATCGATGCACCGAGACACGCTCGGCGACGGCGCCGCGGAGGTCCTGCGCTTCGCGCTCCAGCCGCTCCGGGTCGCGCCCCGCAAGCTGAAGGATCCCGACCTCGTCGGCGAGTCGGCGCGCGATCGTCCTGCCGATGTCCGAAGTCGCTCCGACCACCAGGGCCGTTCGCATGAAGCCTCCGCCGGATCGTGCGTCCCGTCCGCACTATCGTAGTATGGCCGCCACCGTCCGGCATCGAGCCTAGATCATGCGCATCCAACCGAAGAACCTCGACGGGCTGCCCGGCGCCGTCCGCTTCCACCTTGCCTCCGACCTCGTCGGAGACACCTTCGAGATCTCGGTCGCGGTGCCCGACCTGGCCGGATTCGCGGGCCTCGGGCTGACCAACCTGCCTGACGCGTTTCGCGTGCTCTACGTCACGGACGCGGACCTGGTCTTCCCCGCCGCATACGCCGCCGTGGGCGGGCAGTTGTCCCGCGCGATGGATTGGGACCTGCCGCTCGAGCCCATCGTCGTGGTCGGCATCGGGTACGGGCGCGGAATGGCGGAATGGATCGTCACCCGGGCGCGGGACCTCACGCCGCCCGGCACGCCGGTCTCCGAGGAGGCCCGGCAGGTCGTCGGCGACGCGGCGCACGGCCACGCCGACACGTTCCTGCGGTTCATCGCGGAGGAACTCCATCCCGTCGTCCAGGCGAACTTTCCGGTACTCGATGGGCCGGCCGGACTGTTCGGCCACTCCTACGGCGGCCTGTTCTCGTCGTACGCGCTCTTCAGCCGCTTCCCGCTCTTCGACCGGTACATCATCGGCAGCCCGGGAAACATCTTTCCGGACGACTTCGTGCTCGACCTCGAGCAGCGGTGCTGGGACGCCGGGCAGACGCTGAACGCGAGCGCCTACCTGACCTGCGGTTCGCTGGAACGCACGTCCTATTCGGAGGGACTGCGCTACATCGCCATCGCGTACGACAAGCTCTGCGACCGCCTTGCCGGGCGCCAGTACGAGGGGTTCACGCTCAGCAGCCGCGAGTACGAGGGGGAGTCGCACCTCTCGGTCGGCACACCGACGCTGATCGACGGCATAAAACTGCTGTACCCGGGCGACCCCAGCTTCGCGCCCCGCTTCCCCGGGTCCTGACGGAGACGCCACGATGAAAAGCATCCAGGCGACGTACGAGAAGAACACGCCGAAGAGCGCCGCGGCCCAGCGCCGCGCCCACGGGGCCGTCCTCGGCGGCAACTCCCGCGGCGCCGCGTACCACGCGCCCTATCCGCTCACGATCGAGCATGGCGACGGCGCCAGGATCGTCGACATCGACGGGCGCGAGTATCTCGACCTGATCAACAACTACACGTCGCTGGTGCACGGTCACGCCTACCCGCCGATCGTCGAAGCCGCCCGCCGCCAGGTCGGGCTCGGCACCGCGTGGACCGCGAACAACGTCTGGCAGACCGAACTCGCCGAAGCGCTGATCGAGCGGGTCGGTTCCTTCGACAGCGTCCGGTTCACCAACTCGGGGACCGAGGCGGGCATGCTGGCGCTGCAGATCGCGCGCACCATCACCGGGCGCACCAACGTCCTGATGGCGCGCTACGGCTACCACGGCAGCCTGATGGAGTTCGAGGTCGGGTCGTTCCCCGGGCTCTACGACGACCACGCCCAGGACCGCACCCATCTCGCGACCTTCAACGACGCCGACGACTTCGAGGCCGTTCTCGCCGAACACGGCTCCGAGATCGCGGCGGTGGTCATCGAACCGGTGATGGGCGGTGGCGGCGTGGTGAGCGCGACGCCCGAGTTCCTGGCCCGAGTGCGCGACGCGACTCATGCCGCGGGCGCCCTGCTCGTGTTCGACGAGGTCATCGCCTTCCGGCTCGCAACGGGCGGCGCCCAGGCGCTCATGGGGGTGGAGCCGGAC
>VXNE01000563.1 GCA_009840715.1 Gammaproteobacteria bacterium | reverse complement strand
TTTTTTTTTATTTCCTCCCCCACCCCCTTATAAATACCGGTTTTTGTGGGTGGGCTGCTTTTTTTTTTTCCCCCGCCGGGGGCCCGGGGGGGGGCGGGGGGCGCCGCCCACCACGTGCACGATCTCCCAGCCGCGCGGCAGAACGGGTCTCGTCGCGTCCGCGACGGACCGCCGCCACGTCGCGGTGGCGGAATGCGCGGCGAGGTCCGTCCGCTCCGCCGCCGTCAGCCTCCGCGCAGTCCCTTCGGCCGGGATCGCCGTGAGCGTGCCGTCGGTGCGCTCGCCGTGCAGCCAGTGGTGCAGAGCGTAGCCCTCCGAGGCCACGGCCTCCGCCAGGTGACGGGCGTGGCCCCGGATCCGCTCGTCGGCCACGGCGAGCTGCCAGTTCATTGCCGCGGTCGCCAGGAGGCCCGCGAGCAGCATGACCGTCGCGAGCGCGCCGAGCCCGCGGCGGGCGCGGCGCGGGACAGGCAGATGCCTTCCAGGACGTGCAGACGGCGTCTTCACAGCGTTTCCCCGAAGGCCATCACGACGGAAACCGTGCCGTGCGCTGCGCAGGCCGATGCCAGCCCCTCGGGCGCGCTTTCCGTCACAAGGACCGGACCCACGCGAAGCGACGCAATGTCGGGACGGTCCAGGTACCCCCTCGCAAGGGCCTCGCACACGGCCGCGTCCGCGCCCTCGATCCGATGCCAGAACCAGCCAGCGTCATCGGGATCGGCCACGCCGGGCCTTCGTCCGAGTCCCATGGTGATGTCGCCGTACGGGCTGGCGACAGTGCCTGTGCCGCCCGCACGGATCTCTGCCATGGCCGTCGTCATCGCCTCGGCGTCCGGTTCCCAACGCATGAGTCCGCCGTCGCGCGAGGCGAGCAGCGCGATGACGATGCCTGCGGTCACGAGCCCGCCCGCCGCGCCAGCGGCCAAGGGGTGTCGCAGGAGCCCAGGAAGCCTCTGGAAGAGCGCGTTACGCTTCGTCACGACGCTCACCCCCGGTACACGATTTCGACGTCGTTGTCGTTGGCGTCGTCGCAATTGTCCTCGATCAGCGCGTTCGTGGTCACTGCGGTGCCGTCCACGCTCACCGAGACGATGTTCGTCTGCTCGAGCAGCGCCTCGGCGACGGTGATGCAGGCGGCCCGCGGCAGGTCCTGGACGTCGATCCAGAACCGGTTCGGCGACGCGGCCGCGGTTCCCACGGTCGCCCCGCCGCCCGCCTCGATCTCGCCGCCCCAGGGCGTCACGATGATTTCGGATCCCACCGCGCCGCGCTGGGCGTTCGACGGCATGCGCGGGGCCAGGAAGTCGTGGTAGTCGCCCGCAGCGTACTCCCGGCGGTTCGCGAACGCGCGCTCGATCTCGGCCGCGAGCGCGGTTATCGTCGTCTGCAGGTTCGAGGTGCGGAGCCCGGCGCCCGACGTGATGAAGATCCCGACCATCGCCCCGATCACGATGGCCGCGATGGCGACCGTGAGCAGGACGTTGACCATGCCCCGCCGCCTGCGGCGCGGCAGTCGGCGCCGGTGCCCGCGAGAGGCGGCGGCCGCGCCGGGAGGCGCGGCCACGGCCGCTGCCCCGCCGCCTGCGCGGCCCGGTGTCCCTTCGTGTCTCATGTCGTTCCTCCTTCTCCTTCCGCCGTGAGGCAGGGCGTAACGGGCAGGACCTTGCCGTCCGGCAGCAGCGCGCAGGCCTTGCGGAACGGTTCGGAGCCGATGTCGCAGGTTCCGCCCTTGCCGATCCCGGGAGTCTCGCCGCCCGCGCGGCTTGGTCTTTTTCCGTGTCTCATGTCCCTTCTCCTTGACTGTCTCCAGGGGGTCCGTCCGTGCGCGGTCATCGGAGCGCCGTCGCGGCCTGCAGCTGCTCGACGAGGGGCAGCGCGACGGACATCAGCGCCAGCAGCGCGGCGGCGATCGCGACCATCAGCACGACGTTGAGCGCCGCCATCCGCGCCTTCACGTTGCCCTCGATCCGCTCCAGCCGCCGCTCCAGGAACCCGCCCGCGCGCTCGACTCCGCCCTCGTGGGCCAGGAGCACCTCCAGGACGGCCGCCAGCTCGTCGTCCGGGAAACCCTGCCCGGCCGCCAGCGCCGCCGTCCCGAGGTTGCCGGTCCGCTCCAGGTGCGGGACCAGCGCCCGGATCCGGGACGCCCCGTAGCGCCCGCTGGCGTTCGCCATCTCCTCCAGGAGCTTCGGCGTGATCCCGACGCCGGCCTGTCCGTACTCCGTCAGCGCGAAGAGAAAGCTCGTGCCGGCCTGCAGCCGCATCACCGAGAACGGCGGGAACCGGTCGGCGAATGCCCGCCCGGGCCCCGTCCAGTACAGCATGAGCAGCGCCAGCGCGGCCGCGGTCCCGGCGAGCCAGAACGCCAGCGCGAGCGGGTTGCCCGAGATCGCCAGCGTCACGGCGACCGCGGCCGCCTGCAGCGGGGGAAGGGCGTCGAGGTCCATGATCTGCGCGAACGCGGGCAGGAGCTCCAGCCCGAAGAACAGCACCAGGCCCAGGAGGCCGAACCCGAGCAGGACCGGCATCGCGACCGCTTCCAGGAGCGCCTTCCTGAGCGCCATCCGGTTCCGCAGAAGCCGCGCCGCGCCGTTCAGGAGCGCGTCGGCGTTCCGGCTCGCCACCCCGTCGAGCAGGAGCCGCTCCGGCGCCGAGACGTAGGGCGCGAGCCGCCCCCCCGGGTTGTTGTTGAGAAGGCCGGCCCGCATCTCGGCGAGCACCAGCGCCCTGCCCGTCCGCCCGGACCGGCGGCAGGTCCCGATGACGGTCTCGACCGCGCCGCCGATCTCCACCCCAGCCTCCGTCACGTCGGCCAGGAGCTGCCAGGTCTCCGCACGCGCCGCCGCCCCGAAGGACAGGCCGCGCCGGAACCGCCCGGGCAGGCCCACCGGATCGCCGGACAGCGGCGCGTGTCCGCCGTCCCTGCCCTTGCCCGCGATCCTCGCGTCCAGGCGGCGGAGCCATGCCATGAGGCTCATCGCTTCCATCCCTTGCGGCCCGGGCGGGACCCGGCCTTCGCCGGCCTGGGCGCTCGCTTGCGTCCGGCCTTGCCGCGCTTGGGGGCCTTCGCGGGCCGGACTGCCGTGCGGTCCCGCACTTTCCTGCCGCGCTGGCCTGACGCCCCTTCCGTCCCGTCGCCGTCCGTTTCCGCCGCCCTCCTCGGCGCAGCAAGCGCCAGCCGCGGCTCAGGAAGCGTCTCGTTCGTCACGTGCTCGAAGTCGGTCACGCCCGCCGCCACCAGGCGGCGGAGCCGGGAGGCGAGCGGGATCCCGCCCATCCCGCCGTCGTCCTCCGGCGCGAGCCAGAGCTCCATCGCGTCGAGCGCCTTGCGCTTGATCACCAGCCGCCGGTAGTCGTCGTTCACCCGGATGAACTCCGCCGTCGCCTTCCGGCCGAGGTATCCCGCCCAGGCCGCGCGCGCGGTCTCCAGGGGCCCGCCGGAAAGGTTGGCGTAGGGCGCGAGGCAGTGATCGCAGCCCCTGCGGTTCCGCCGCCCCGGCACGACCCGGTTCGGGAAGCGCCCCAGCGGATCCTCGCCCAGCCAGTCCTGCACCCGCGCCAGCGCGGGGCCCGCGAGCGGCTCCGAGCACTTCGGGCAGAGCGCGGGCACCAGCTTCTGGCGCAGCACCAGGTTCACCACCCCCGGCTCGGCCAGCTGCTTCGAACGGACGCCGAGCGCGATGAGCCGGAACAGCACCCCGTTCGCGCTGTCCGCGTGAACGGTGGTGTAGACCTTGTGGCCGCTCGTCACGAAGTGGAGGATCTCGTTCACCGACGCGGCGTCGCGGATCTCCGAGACCATGCCGACGTCCGGGTTGATCCTCACGAACAGCATCAGCGCGGCCGACCAGTTCGCGTTCCGCTGTTCGGGCGACGTCCCGGGGTTCACCGCGAACTGGACGATCCCGTCGCCCTCGATGACGTACTCGATCGGGTCCTCCAGGGTGCAGATCGCGATCCCCCGGCGCCGCTCCTCGTAGAGCCGCTGCATGTGGCGGACCAGCGTCGTCGACTTCCCGTCGCCCGTGCTTCCCCCGATGATGACCAGCCCCGACTCCGAGCGGCGCTCGACCGCCAGCGCGGCGAGCACGTCCTCCTCGAGGCCGAGGCCGGCAAGGTCGCCGTAGGTCGACGGGTCCGACTTCGGCAGCAGCCGGAGGTTGAGGAACCGCCGCATGTCGCCGTGCCAGGCGAGCTGGCCCCGGAAGGCGCCGATCTCCCCGGGCATGCCGTCCGGCATGCCTCCCTGCCCGATCGAGAAGCCGGCATGCACGCCCACCGGCATGGTCGCCCGGCCGTCGCCGCCGTCGCGGATGCCCGTGATCCAGGCGACCGCCTCCTTGGCCTCGTCCGGCTTCCACTGCGGCCCGTGCGTGTGCTCGCCCGCGCCGCACTTCAGCCGCAGCACCCCGTGCGTCTCGTATTCGGCGAGCTTCAGGTCCGAGGCCCCGAGCGCGGCCGCCTCGTTCAGGTTCTTCAGGAGCCGCAGCTGCCCCGCCGACGGGCTGCTCTTCACGGCCTTCCGCGCCGCCAGGCCGTGAAGCTCGGCGACCTCCTCCAGCCCCGCCGCGCGGCGCCCGGTCTCGGCCGGCAGGTCGTAGCGCGCCCGCAGCTCGGCCAGCTCGGCGGCGACCTCCGCCGTGTTGTAGGCCCTGACGAGCAGGACCGAGCCGTCGGGCAGCAGCGCGCAGGCCTTCCGGAAGCTCTCGGTGCCGATGTCGTAGGCGCCGCCCTTGCCGACCTTCGGCGTCTCCCGGCGCGAGATGCCGAGGCTTGCCAGCATCGCCTGGGCGCGCGGGCCGAGGCCGAGAATGGGCGGGTCGCTTGCCGCGCCCGCGGGGCGGGCGTCGCGCCCGGGTCCGGCGCCGTTGCGCCCGGACGGGGATCGCGGCATTTCGCTCACTGTTCCTCTCCCCCGCCTGGCGACGTTCCCGGGTTCACCGCGAACTGGACGATCCGGTCGCCCTGGATGACGTACTCGATCGGATCCTCCAGGGTGCAGATCGCGATGTGCCGGCCCCGCTCCTCGCAGAGCCGCCGCAGACGGCGGATCAGCGTCGTCGACTTCCCGGCGCCGTTGCGTCCGAACGGGGATCGCGCCCTGTCGCTCATTCCTGCTCTCCCTCGATCACCTTGAAGTCCCACTCGAGCGCGCCGGGGTCGCTGTCGTCCGCGGTCGCGAAGCGGACCAGCACCGGCTCCGCGTCCGGATCGTCCGGATCGCCGATCTCCACGCCCGCCGGCGTGACGGCCAGGAGCGCCGTGCCGTCGGGAAGCAGGTCGCCCACGGAGAGGTCGACGGGCAGGTCGCTCTCCGTGACCGACTTCCAGCGGATGTCGGACGGGATCACGGCGTCGCTGCCCGCCTCCCCGGTTCCCGAGACCGGCACGGGCAGCCGGATCTCGCGGCTGCCCTGCAGCCGGACCAGCCACGGGCCGCCGTCCTGTCGCACCGCGAAGACCGCCCGCCACTCGGTCGGCCCGGGACGCGGCGCGTCCGACGCCGCCGCGGCCATCGCGGGCGACGCGCCCGGCATGACCGTGCCGGGAGGGGCAAGGGCCGTGACGGAACCGTCCGTCAGCGGCGGGTCCTGCGCGTCCGGGCCCGGGGCCGCGAGCAGCCCCGATCCTGGAGGCGGGAGGGTTTCCGGGGCGGATGGCGCGGCAACGTCCCCGGTTTCTTCAAGCTCGGCGGGGTCGGCCGGAACCACCTGGGGGTCTCCGGAGGCCGCGCCGCCCTCCAGCCGGGCAAGGTCCGCCTGCGCCGACGCGAGTTCGCCGCGCAGGCCCGCCAGCGTCGCTTCCGTCTCCGGACGCTCCGGCTGGCCCTCCAGCCGCGCGATGCGGTCGCGAAGGCCCGCGATCTCGCCCCGAAGCCGCTCCATCCGGGCGCCGTCCGGAGCGGCGGTTCCGGGCGAGGCGTCCGACACGCGGAGCTCCGCCAGCGCCGCGTCAAGCCGGGCCTGCCCCGCCAGGAACGCCGCGATCGCCTCCACACGCTCCGTGCAGAGCGCAAGGACCTCGCGCTCCACCACCTCCGCTTGTTGCGGCAGCATCTCGTTCCATGCCTCGCGCAGGAGGTCCGCCGGACAGTCGCCGAGCGTCTCGCCGATGCCGGGCGGCGCGCCAGGAACGGCCCCGAGCGTGCGGGTCTGGGCATGCGCCGTGGTGGCAAGCGAAAGGGTGACGGCAAGGCCGATGAGGAAGGCAGTCGTGGCGGGGAGCGGACGCCTCGCCACGGACTGGAAATGCGGCGCGAGAGACGCTAGATTGGACGCGAGGAAAGGAAGGGACCGCGGAACATGCCTGCTGACGTTGCCTTTGACACCCTGGCAGAGGCCGAACGCCTCGCAAAGGACGGTGTCGCCGAGGCTGACGCCAAGGCCATCACCGCACATTCCGCTCGAATCCTTGGCGGGCTGGCCAGCCGGGAGGATCTCGCACATGAAGTGGCGCTGCTGAACTCCGAGCTGAGAGCGGTGAAGGCCGAACTGAGATGGATCAAGATAATCGGCGCCGGAATCGTCGCGATCCTCGTCGGTGCGCTCGGGTTCGGCTTCAACATGCTCTTGGGCATGACGGGGGACATCGCCACGCTCCAGGCCGACATTTCCACGGTCCAGTCGGCCATTGCCGCGCAAGGCGCTGACATCGTCGCAATCAAGGAGGCCATCCAGGCGCTGGCTGGCGGCGGTTGACGGCGAGACCGGCGGCACCCCGTTCTGGAGGAGCGCATGAACACCCATCAGGCGACCTATGAGACCGCGTTGGAGCGTTTGGAGCGCAAGATTGAGACCGCTTTCGAGCGCATGGAACGCAGATTGGCCGAGCACGACGCGGCCGCGGCCAGACGTGATGCTGAATTTGCAGACCGGATCGCGACGACCACCGAGCGCATGGCCTCCTCGCGCTGGTGGCCGACGGCCATCATGATCGCGGTCGTGGCACTTGTCGGCACGGTGGTCACGGGACTGCCCGTCCTGCCGGAGATCCTGTCGGGCCTGGCTGCGCGCTGACCGCCTTTCCCTTTCGATCATCATCTGCATGACACGCTGGGTCATTCCGCACCCCCTTCCAGCGCTCTGTCCAACTCGCGCCAGCCATGGACCGCGCGGGCGCCGTATGGCCAAGCGGGAGACACACCAGGCAGAGCGTGACGCCCGCCTGTCGGAAGGCATGGCACGACGTGGCACCGAGGCGGCCAAGCGCGAGACGCGCCTGATCGTGACCATCGCCGGCCTGATCGTCGGCGCGGTCGCCTTCCTCGGCTTCCTGATCCGCTGGCCGTTCTGAAGGCTGCCTTGGCACGGCGGTCACGGGACTGCCCGTCCTGCCGGAACTCGTTTCCGCGCACCTTGACCGGCATGGGCCATTGGCCTATACGCTCGAGATGGAGTTCGAGTGGGACGACGCCAAGAACGACGACTGTTTCCAGCGCCGCGGTTTCGACTTTGCATACGCCGTCCGGGCCTTCCTCGATCCGAAGCGAACCGTCGCCCGGGACACGCGCCGGGACTACGGAGAGGACAGGTACAAGCTGGTCGGAACGATCAAGGGGCGTGCCTATGTCATCGTCTACACGATGCGGGGTTCCACAGTCCGCATCATTTCGGCCCGAAAGGCCGGCAGGAAGGAGGTCGCGAAACATGGGCACGACACGCATCAGGATTGATCCCGACGATCCGTCCACGTTTCCCAAAGGCAGGATCGACCCTGCGAAGGTCGACGCCACCACGGAGGCGGACATCGCCCGGCAGGCACGTGAGGACGACGCCGACGCCATGCAGGACATGGCGCGGTACACGCGCCGGATCCGGCGTCGGCTCGGCCTCAGCCAGACGGAGCTGGCCAGGCGAATCGACGTGTCGCCCGAGACGATCCGCAACTGGGAGCAGGGGAAGCGCGGCCCTACCGGAGCCGCGCGCGCCGTGCAGCGCGTGCGCGACAA